>DUUA01000097.1 GCA_012841765.1 Acholeplasmataceae bacterium | reverse complement strand
CTGTTTCTAAATACAAAGAATTTAATTCTTTTTCAGAAATACCATCTATAAACTTTTTATTAATCTCGCTTGTAAAAGAAGAAAGTTTATTAATTCTTTCTTTAAGTTCCGTTCTTATCAAAGAAACTTTTTTATCCTTATTGATAGATACATAAAACAACTCCATAAAGTAAAAACTTTGCAAAACTTCCTCGATTAGTTTTACATAATTTTCCAAAAACATGCTTATATAAGCCATTTTCTCATCATTTTCAATGCTAGTATCTAAATTTTGTTCTCTAATATCTAACATTTCTTGATAATGAGAACTTGGATTTAAACTTTCTGGTTCCTTTTGAGCAGGTTCTGGTATTATAAAATTTATTTTTTCTTTTGTAATTTTTTTCATTTCATTCCTATATTAACTATATTATTAATATTATTATATCATATTTTTACCATTTTTTTAAAAAAACTGCATTTAAAAAAAGCGGGAAATTCCCGCAGTTTTTTTATACTATCTTCTAGACTATTTTTTTAGATTATAAAAGGCATTCATTCCACTATAAATAGCAGTATCGCCAAGTTCATCTTCAATTCTCATTAATTGATTATACTTAGCAACTCTATCAGTTCTGCTTGCTGAACCAGTCTTAATTTGCCCAGTGTTTAAAGCAACTGCAATATCAGCTATAGTAGTATCTTCAGTTTCACCTGATCTATGTGATACAACACAAGTATAATTATTAGTTTTTGCAAGTTCAATTGCGTTAAAAGTTTCAGTTAAAGTACCAATTTGGTTAACTTTAATTAAAATAGAATTTGCAGTTTGAGTATTAATTCCTCTTGCAAGTTTTTCAGTATTAGTAACAAATAAATCATCACCAACAATTTGAATTTTCTTGCCTAATTTTTCAGTCATTAATTTCCATCCAGCCCAATCATCTTCATCTAAACCGTCTTCAATTGAAATAATAGGATATTTTTTAACAAGTTCTTCATAGAAAGCAACTAGTTCTTTAGAAGTAAGTTGTTTATTTCCTTCTCCAGCTAAAACATATTTCTTTGTTTCCTTATTATAAAATTCACTAGCAGCAATATCCATAGCTAAATAAACATCTTTACCTGCTACATAACCTGCATTTTTAATAGCTTCAAGAATAACTAAGATAGCTTCTTCGTTACTTGATAAGTTTGGAGCAAATCCGCCTTCATCACCAACCGAAGTATTAAGTCCTTTTCCTTTTAAAACAGCTTTAAGATTATGGAATATTTCAGCTCCCATTCTAACAGCTTCTTTAAATGATGGTGCACCAACTGGCATAACCATAAATTCTTGAAAATCAACATTATTATCAGCATGGCTTCCACCATTTAAAATATTCATCATTGGAGTAGGTAATGTTCTTGCATTAAATCCACCAAGATAATTATATAATGATAATCCAGAAAGTTCAGCAGCAGCTTTAGCTATTGCAATAGAAACTCCCAAAATAGCATTGGCTCCAAGCTTAGCTTTATTTGGTGTTCCATCTAAATCAATCATTGTATTATCAATTCCTACTTGATCAAAAACATTCATTCCTATAAGTTCTGGAGCAAGAATATCATTAACATTTGATACAGCTTTTAAAGTCCCTTTACCTAAATAACGTTTTTTGTCTCCATCACGAAGCTCAACTGCTTCGTATGCGCCAGTAGATGCTCCACTTGGAACCATCGCTCTTCCAAATCCACCGCTTTCAGTGTATACTTCTACCTCAACAGTTGGGTTGCCTCGTGAATCAAGTACCTCACGAGCATAAATTTCATTAATAAATGGCATATTTTTCTCTCCTTTATGTATTTATTATTTTATTAAAGTTTTCCCAGTCATTTCAACTGGTTGTTTAATATTTAACATTTCAAGTAATGTTGGAGCAACATCTCCAAGATTACCACCATCCCGTAATTTTAAATTTTTATCAGTTACAATACATGGAACTGGATTATTTGTATGAGCTGAAAATGGTGTCCCATCTTCATCAAGTAATTTTTCAGCATTACCATGATCAGCAAGAACTATCATTCTTCCATTAACAGAATCAACAGCTTTATAAACATCTCCTAAACATTCATCAACAGTTTCTACTGCTTTCACAGTAGCATTATAATCTGTTGTATGTCCCACCATATCACAATTTGCAAAATTTAAAATTATAGTATCAAATTTTTCTGATTTAATCGCTTCAACAACTTTGTCTCTAACTTCATAGGCACTCATTTCTGGTTTCAAATCATAAGTAGCAACTTTAGGTGAACTAACCAAAATTCTTGTTGCACCTGAAATCTCTTTATCTTCTCCACCATCGAAGAAATAAGTAACATGAGCATATTTTTCAGTTTCTGCTATTCTAAGTTGAGTTAAACCATTTTGTGCAATTACTTCACCATAAGAATTAACTAACTCATCAAGCCCAAAAACAATATCTCCAATTACATTCTCAGAATATAACATCATACAAACATAAGTTAAATTCTTAAAAACTTTTCCATTTATAATTCCAGTTTTTTCTAGATTTGTTAATGCCGTGGACATCTCAATAGCTCTGTCAGGACGGAAATTTGCAAAAATTACTGAATCACCATCATTTACGTTAGAATCTTTGCTAGCAATGAAAGGATAAACAAATTCATCATTTACACCTGCTTCATAAGATTCACTTATTCCAGAAACTACTTCCTTAAATATACCTTTATTATAAACTATAGCATCATATGCAGGTTGAACGCGATCCCAATTTCTATCTCGATCCATTGCATAATATCTACCGCTAACAACTCCTATTTTAGAATTGCCAACTTCCTTAACTTTATTTTCTAATTGTGTTAAATAAGTTATTGCAGATTGAGGCGGAACATCTCTACCGTCTAAAAATGCATGTACTACTACTTCTTTAACTCCTGCTTCAACAGCTTTTTCTAGTAAATAGAAAATATGTTTAGTGTGAGAATGAACTCCACCATCAGATAATAAACCCATAATATGCAATTTAGAATTATTACTAATTGCTTTATCAATTGCTTTTTTAATAGCAGGTTTTTTAATAAGAGTATTGTTTTTAACAGCTAAATTAACTTTAGTTAGTGATTGATAAACTACTCTACCAGCTCCTAAATTTAAATGTCCTACTTCACTATTACCCATTTGACCTTCAGGAAGGCCAACAGCCTCACCACTTGCCTCTAAAGTGGTATGGGGATAATTTTTTATAAGATAATCATATGTAGGTTTTTTTGCGGCATTTATTGCATTACCTTTAATAGTGTCAGATAAACCGAAACCATCTAAGATAGTAAGCATTACTAATTTTTTACTCATCTTTGCCTCCAATATACATCTATTATTATACCATTAAAGAGCATCATTAGCAATGACTCTGCATAGTTAAAAACGATTACACAAAGAACTAAAACAATTTCATTTTCTCTTCATTATTAAAATACATCATATTATCTTTTTGCAAGATAGGACCCAGAAAATAAAAGATAAAATAGATTATAATAATTTCAAAAGGCAACAAAATTAAATTTTTAATTAACTTTGGAATCATGACAACTATATAGAATTCTAATGAAAAATTCTTAACTAATATTATCCACCACAAACTTCCTAAAAGAGCATTAATAAAAAAATTAATAATAAATTTAGAGATAATTATTTTAAAAATAGTAATTCTG
>DUUA01000096.1 GCA_012841765.1 Acholeplasmataceae bacterium | reverse complement strand
ATAAATATTCAAATAATTTGAAAAATTCTTCTTGTGTTGCCATCTTTTTTTCAAGAAATTGAACATCATCAACTAATAAAACATCAGCATCTCTATAATAATTATAAAACGATTCAATTTTTTCTCTTGATCTTTGAGAGGTCGATAAATAATAATCTTGCGCGAATTGTTGTGAGGTAGTATAGACTATATTTAAATCCTTATTGTTTTGAAGCATGTAATTTCCTATAGCGCTCATCAAATGCGTCTTACCAAGACCTACATCTCCAAATATATATAAGGGATTCCAGACAGTTTCTTTATCTTCAGCAACTTTCATTGCTGATAAAAAGGCAAATCTGTTACTTTCTCCAGTTACGAAGTTAGAAAAAGTATATTCATTCATTAAATTTCTTTTATTTAAAGATTTATCTACATCTTCTTTAGTAGTATTTACTAATTTATTCTCTTTTTCAGATTCTTTTTGTTCATCAGCAGAAGTTTTCTCAATGAATTTGAATGCATAATTTGAAAAAGATTTAGAAATATCATTAATATTCGAAAGATGAAATTTTTCTATTCTATATCTAGAAAAAGTAGAAGGGACTGTAATCCAAATTGTGTTGTTTTCAATTTTGAATATCTCGTTGACATCCAAAAATAAATCATTAAATGATTCTTCACTAATAGTTTCTTTATAACTATTAATTGTTTTCTTCCAAACTTCTAAACACTCTTTCATCAGAAATCCACCTTTCTATAATACTATATAATTATACCACATTATAAGTAAATAATAAACAGAAAAAAGAAAAATGATTTTAACTTTTCAACATGTGGAAAAAATGTTAACAAATTGTTGATAAGTGTAACAAGTTATCCTTATGTTGATATGTGGGAAACTATTTTTCATCTATAAATGAGTTAATTATTGATAAAATTTAATAATAAGAGTTTTATTCGCAACAAAAATGTTGCAAAATGATAAAAATATGGTAAAATGTAAATATTGAAAAAGTAGGAGAACAATATGAAAAACACTAAAAAAAATGTAAGTAATAATAATTTCTGGACTAGTCCAGAAAAATTAAATAGAACAACCATATTTCTTTTAATATTAGCATATGTATTTTTATTATTAGGGATATTATTTATTTCTTTTCCAGGAACATTTTTAAATAATAATGGGAATGTAATTAAAACTGACTTTCCTCACGTATTATATGATGAAGATTTATCTGCTATCATAAAAATTTCAAATCTTGTGAAAAAAGAAGAAAATAGCACTGAAGAAGACAAATTATTTAACCAATTCTCTATTTCAGCAGCAATTAATAAAAACAGTGATATATCTATCTCTAAATACCAATTATATTATAATGCTGTTTATGGTGATGGTTCAGTAAAATATTTTTCAACAAATAAGAGATCAAGTTTTCCTCATACATATCAAATGTTAACACGAACTAAAGTTCCCAATAGACAAATTGAAGAAATTAGCGGAGAGATTCATTATGAAGTTGCTGGTGAAAATAGAGTTTTAAAATATAGTGAGGAAATTTTAAAATTAACAACAAAGGAAATGAATAACGCTGAATTAGTTAATAGTAGTATTGTTGAAGATGTCTTTAAAATTGATTTTACTCCAAGTTATTATGATATTTCTAATTATAATTATAAAATTAATATAGAAGTAACTGATCAAAGTCAAAAATATCATTTAGATATGCAATCATGGGTTGAATCTAGTGAAGGAAGAACTTATCCTTTATTGGGTGTTTATAATATGCAATATAAAGAAAAGAAGTTTGCTTCAACAGATAATGAAAAGATAGCCCAAGTAACTCATCCTGAAAATATTTACTTTAAGGTAAATTATTATGATAACGATGCTAAACTATCTACTTATCTATATAGATTTCCTTTTCCTAGTTTAACTGAATAAAATTATTATAAAAAAATATAATTTTTTAAATGAACATGTTAAATATAATGTATAACATGATATTAGCTGAGTAACTTTTTTATTGACAAATTAAGAAAGATAAGATATAATAACAAAAGCATGGTTTAAGTGTAGGAGGTGCTCTATATGTCAAAAAAAACATACCAACCAAATAAACGTAAACGCAGTAAAACCCACGGATTTCGTGCTCGTATGGCTACTGTCGGTGGTAGACGCGTAATATCTAGTAGACGTCGCAAAGGTAGAAAAAAATTAACTGCATAAACAAAAACTTAGACCACTCATGTCAAACAAAACATAAGGGTCTTTTTTTTGTTTTATTAGTTAACGTTATGGAGAAACAATGAATCGCAAATATAGTTTAAAAAGAAACCATGATATAGAAAAATTAGTAAAATTACGACAAAGTGTTGGGAATAAGAGTTATACTCTTTATTATGCTTATCAAGATGATGCTGATCCGAAAATTGCGATATCAGTTTCAAAAAAATTCGGCAATGCTGTTGCTCGTAATTATGAAAAAAGAGTCGTTAGAGAAATCGTTCGCGAATATCTTCCAGAATTAGAACATTTACGATGTTTAATCGTGATTAAAAAAGATTGTGAAAACAAGTCCTATATATATAGGAAAGAGCAACTTATTTATTTGTTAAAAAAAATTAGAAGAAAATAAGGAGATTTATTGATGAGTAGAAAGTCAAAAAGACTACTTTTAATACCATTAATGATAGCACTGTTAGTTATTTTGACTGGTTGTGGATCAGCTAATGAAACGCCAATTGAAGGTTTTTCGGGATTAACAGATATTTTAGTGTGGCCAATTGCAGGAATGATGTGGTTAATTGGGAATGTGATATCTAATTATGGAATTGTTATTATTATTGCTACCTTAATAATTAGAACATTAGCATGGCCAATATATGCAAAAACTAATGATATGTCATTAAAGATGCAAATTATGGGACCTGAATTGCAGAAAATTGAAAGTAAGTATGAAGGAAAAGAAGATCAAGAGACTAAACAAAGAAAACAAATGGAAACCATGGCACTTTACAAGAAGTATGGAGTCGGAATTGGTGGATGTTTAACACCTATTTTACAATTTCCGTTGTTTATTGCATTTTATGAAACTTTAAGAAGAATTCCAAAAACAATTGGCGAACAATTTACTTTAAACTTTGGGATTATGAATCACACATTTTTAGGAATCGATTTATTTGAGGGATCTACTTTAAGTCCTGAAGCACTTGAATTAGGTTTAATTGATCCAAATTTTCAAAAATATGGAATTTGGGCGCTGGCAATTATTGTTGCATTATCACAAATTATCTCGCAAATACTAATGATGAGAAGACAGAAAAAACAACAAGCTGAAATGTATATTGATGTTCCGGATTACCGTCAACCTCAAAAGACCGATCAACAAAAGTCTCAAGGGATGATGATGAATATATTTGCTTTTTCAATGTCAATCATGATGGCTTTGTTTGTACTTAGAAGCCCTGCTGCTTTAGGATTATATTGGCTTGTAGGTAATTTATATACGATGTTACAATCTTATTTAAATGCAAGAGGAAGTATGAAAAGAAAAGATAAATTAAAAATAAAATTTAATGGTGGGAGTGATAAATAGATTATGAAAAAAATTTATGAAGTAAAAACTATCGAAGAAGCATATGAACTTGCAAAAGAAGATTTTCATTTTCCAATTGAAGAATTAAAGTTTGAAATTATAAGTGAAAAAAAAGGATTCTTAGGAATTGGAAGTAAGATAGAAGTTGAAGCAGCTTTAGCCATTGATCCTTTTACAAAAGGAAAAGAATATTTACAAATTATTTTAGATGCAAGTAATATCGATGCTGTTATTGAAAAAAAAGTAAGAGATGATTTAGTTGAGTATGATATTGAAGCTGGGGATGAAAATGGTTATCTTATTGGTAAGAGATCAAGAAGTCTAATTGCAATGCAAGTACTTGTAAGTCATTATATCAATCGATATTTTATTGATTCAGATAAACAAATTAGTGTTATTGTTGACGTTGGGGAATATAAAAAGAAAAGAGTGCGCTATTTAGAAAGACTTGCTATTCAATTTGGAAAACAAGCAGCAAAATCAAAACAAAAAATTAAACTTGATTATCTGAACGCTTATGAAAGAAAAATTATTCATAGTAAATTATCAAGTTGGGACGATATTAAAACTTATTCTGAAGGTGATGAACCAAATAGATTTTTAATAATTGAACCAAAATAATAACAAAAAAGATACTAAAAATTAGTATCTTTTTTTATACTTAGTAAAAGTAAGAGAAAATATTGACATTAAATTTTTAATTTGCTAAAATAGTATTAGTTAAAAAATTAAGGGGTATTTATGGCACCAAAAATTTATGGGATAGAACATATCTTATATTTAATTATTTGTATTATACTAATGGTTTTAGGTTTTTTCTTAATAAAGAAATATATTAATACTGAAAAAAAATTAAGTTGGTTAATTCGTTTTCTTGGTTTAAGTTTGTTTATTGCAATAATGTGGAATCGAACTAGCATCAATATAGGAAGAGAATCGTTTTTTGCACGTTTCTTGCCAGGTTCATTTTGTGGAGCAACAAGCTTATTTTTAGCAATTGCTGCTATGAGTTTAAAGAAAAATCATGTTTTTTTTCATTGCCTTGTTTATGTTGGTTTATTAGGAGGATTAATTACAATCTTCTATCCTGACTTTATCGGACAATCAGATTCATTTTTTTATCCTATGACAATTTCTGGTCTTGTTCATCACACAGTAATGGTTTTTTTAACGATAGTGATGATTTTTACAGGATATGTAAAACCTGATCTTAAAAAGTGGTATTATTTGTTTTTAGGATTGGCAATGTATATGTGTTATGGTTTATTGTTAATAACAGTTTTAAATTATTCAGATGCAATGCATATTTTTACTCCATTGCTCGGTGGAACACCACTTAATTGGATTGTGCTTGGACTTATATTATTACCACTTCATTTGCTATTATTAATGGGATGGAAGCTTGTATTTAATAAAAATTCTAATGTTTTGTTTTTAAAAAATAATAATCTATAAAATAATTAAAATGGCTGTAAAGAATTTCTCTTTACAGCCATATTTT
>DUUA01000095.1 GCA_012841765.1 Acholeplasmataceae bacterium | reverse complement strand
ATTATATTCATTATATCTTATTAATGATAAAAATCCAAATAAAGCTTTTAAATAAACATAATATATAAAAAACTCCCTATTAGATAGTAGTTTACTTATTTTCAGTAACTATCAAATAGGGAAGAATTCATTTTATTATATTAAGTTTTAAATACTTATTTTTTAGGAAACCAAGGAAAGAAAACGGAAGTTTTCTTCATATATGCTTGAAAATCTTCTCTTTCTTTCATTTTTTTCTCAAGCATTGGAATTCCTGAAACAAACAATAATAAAAATGTAATTATTAAAGGACTAACTGTAGCAATAAATCCCCAACTAGAAGGAATTATCATTACCCACAATCCCCACCAAATTAAAGTTTCTCCAAAATAATTAGGATGACGGGTGTATTTCCATAAACCACTAGTCATTAATTTGCCTTTATTTTCTGGTTTTTTAATGAATTCTTTCAATTGATAATCACCAACAGATTCAAAGAATAAACCAATTAAAAATATAATCCCACCAGCAATTAACCACCAAATACTATATTCTATATTATTTAAATAAATAATATAGATAGGAGCTGAGACAATTAACATGAACCCTGCTTGAGCCATAAAAACTCTTAAAAACGCTTGAAGTCTTGGATTTTTATCTCCCCATTTTTTTCTCATATCAACATATCGGTAATCTTCTGGTTTACCGATATTTCTAATACCAATATATAAGAACAATCTTAATCCCCATAAGATAACTGCTGTTGTTATTGCTAAAATATAAATAGTTGTTGTCTTAGCAATTAAAGAATATATTACAGTATAAATGCTAATTAAAACAAATCCTAATCCCCAACCGATATCAACGATTGAATTATTGTTATTTTTTTGTGCTATCACAAATAAAATACAAAAATAAATAAAAACTAATGCTACAACTCCAATTAAATAATAAATATTATTCAACCTCCTCTTTATAAGTTAAAGCTACTGCTATTGCACCAATTCCTGCATTCATTGCAACAATTGGAGATATTTGAGTAATGTATTCAGGTTTCATTCCTAACGCTTCTTCTAATTTCTTAGCAAGAGCTAACGCTCTTTTTTCAGCATGAGAATGAACTAAAACATATGACTCAACTGGCGCCTGTTTAGCTAAACGCATAATTTGTCTAACATTTCCCCTTAGGCTAAGAGCTTTACATCTAATTATACCTTCTCCATCTTTACCTAAAGAAATAACAGGTTTTAAATTAGCAATTTTAGCAACTAATCCAGTTACTTTACTAACTCTACCAAGTTTAACCATATATTTTAATGTTTTTACAGAAACATAAATTTTAGTTTTTTTAATTAAATCTGGAATTTTATTTACTATTGTTTCCATTGATTCGTTACTAGCAATCATTTGCGCAACTTGATAAACTATTAAACCTTGCGCCCCTGAATTTTGTAAAGTATCAAATAAAATAATTTTAGGATTGTTTTTCGCATATTGGTTAATTGCATTGTGAGTACCACTTAGTTTTGATGCAACAGTTAATACAATGATGTGATCATAATGATCACTTAAAAAGTCTAAATTTCTTTCAATTGTTATTTTGTCAGGTTGTGCAGAGGAAAAACTTTCTGCAGTATCCAACATTTCATAAAATGTATCTGTTGTAATCGTTATTTTATCAATGTATGAAACACCATCAACTAATAAATTCATAGGAATTAGATGAATATTATATTTATCAGCAATGTCTAAAGGAATATCAGCAATCGTATCAGTTACGATTGCAGTTCTTGGATGATTAACCGTTAGTGCTTGTTGTTGCCTTATCATATCATCAACTTTTTGTTCAAGAATTAATCCATATCCTCTTAATTTCATAAAGATTTGATCTGGGTCATTTGTGTGAATATGCATTCTCATTCTTTCTTTTCTTCCAGAAACTATTAATGATGTCCCATAACTTTTAAATACTTCTCTAATTTCATCAGAACTAACATTTACATTAGTTAATAAAGCTTCTGTACAGTATCTAGCATCAAGATCCATAACATGAATGATTTCTTCAAAATCATTTTCAATTTCAATATACTCAACACTTTCACCCGTTTCAAAATAATGATTCATACCATCTAAAAATACAGTTAATCCTTGCGCTCCTGCATCAACTACTTTATTAATTTTTAAAACTTCTAGTTCATTAGTTGTTTCTTCTAAGGCAACTCTTGCTTTAGCATAAGTTTCTTTAAAATATTCATTAAAATCAATTTCTTCAATATTAATATCAAAAGCTTTTCGCATTACTGTAAGAATTGTGCCTTCAATCGGATTCACAATCGCTTTATAAGCTTGATTAATACCATTAATAATTGCATTATGAAATTCAGACAAGTAAATAGTTGCTTTACCTTTTAAAGATTCATAAATTCCATTTAAATATTCAGAAAAGATAATTCCTGAATTTCCTCTAGAACCAGTTATTGCTGCATTTGCAATAGATTCAATTGTTGAAGAAACATCTTCCGACGGCTTCGCATCTAAGATGATTCTTTCCATCATATAAGCCATGTTATTTCCTGTATCACCATCAGCAATTGGAAAAACATTTATTTTATTTAAAACTTTTCTTTCGTTAATTATCCTTTTAGCGCCTGAAATCATTGCGTTATATAAAGATATTCCGTTAATTAATGTAATTTGCATAATCTACCTCAAAATTAAAAATGTTAGTATTGATACCGCTCCGCCTAAAAAACTTCCCCAAGCTAAATCCACTATTGTAATAAATATTGGCCAATCTTGCAAAGTAGCAAGATTAGTTAAATCATAAGTAGCGTAAGTAATAAACCCAAAAAACATTCCCACTAAAAGAGCATAACTCCAAGATTGTTTTTCTATCGCAGGGTGTATAACAAAAAATGCTAAAGCAATTACGAATAAAACATAAAATATAATTGCTGCTACCCACTTAACTTTAGGTGCCATAATAAATCCTAAATGTTTAGCATACATATTCTTCGCAATTAAACCTAGCCATAAGAGATCGATAGCAAAAAAAATCACTAAAGCTACCCCAAAAATCTTTAAATACATCATATATAATTCTCCTATTAAATAT
>DUUA01000094.1 GCA_012841765.1 Acholeplasmataceae bacterium | reverse complement strand
TGAAAACTTATAGTTATAATTTTTGATTTTCTAATATACCTTAGTTTCTAAACAAGTTATTAATAGAATATCATCATATAAATCATTTGATATTAACATACTAATATAGTTATTAACAAGAGAGCCTATATTGAACTTTGTTGAAAGATAAATTTTAATTTTCCATTCTTTTTAGTTCAAAACTCTATTAATACAATCTTAATAACTCATCAACTTATCAACAAAATTATATGTTATTCATATCATAAACAAATTTTGAACAAAAAATCGATAGTTATCAACATAGAATGTGTTAATCTTTTTGTCTTTTGAAACTAAATTACTTGCGAAATAATGAGTAATTTTGCTTTTTATTAGGAAGCTTTATTATCAAACGAATAAACAAAATCATTAATTATTAACCAAAATAAACTTATCAACACACAATGAATAATTCAAATATTATCCCTATAGCGTCAGACCATGCAGGTTATGTATTAAAAGAATTCTTAATCAAAGAGCTTAGTTCACAAGGATATAAACTAAAAGATTATGGCACTTTCACAACAGATAGCTGCGATTATCCTGATTTCATTCATCCTCTTGCTAAAGATATCAACGATGGAATTTATCAAAGAGCCTTAATTATGTGCGGAAGTGGAAATGGAGTTCAAATGACAGCAAACAAATATTTAAAAGTTAGATGTGCTCTATGTTGGACTGAGGAATTAGCATCTTTGGCTCGTCAGCATAACAATGCAAACATATTAGCTCTTCCAGCAAGATTTATTTCACAAGAGGAGGGATTAAAAATAGCATTAAAATATTTGAATACTGACTATGAGGGTGGAAGACACCAAAGAAGAGTTGACAAGATATCTATTCTTTTAAAGTAGAACTAAAATGAAAACCAACGAGTATAAATTTTTTATTTCTGATTGTAAAGAAGCTATTGAAAAAAATAAATCTATTGATATTTCTTACGACATTGAAGATATATCTCTTAGAAACTTCAAAAGCTATAATAATGCGAAAAAGAAATCAGCTAATTTAAGACAGAAATATATTAACCATATTGATGAGTTATTGGTTTTATTCGATAAAAATTTTACTGAGTTTGGTTTAGATATCAATTGGTCTATTGATTATAATAATCTTATTGAAGATCTTGTTAAACTTTTTAATGATAATAAAATTAAAGAGGTAAATATTTTCGAGAGTAAACTTATTAAAGAACTAGGCATAATAAAAAATTTAAAGGAAGAGGAATTTACAATTAGTCCTCAGTCTAAAAAATGTGTTATCTTTGAACCAAGATATGCTATTTCTCAAACAGGGAGTTTGTTCTTAGAATTTGAGTCGGCTTTTGAAATGGAACTAGTTATGGAGGCTGAATTTAAAATATTCATCCTTCCTTTTAATAATATTCTTAAAAATTTGGAGGATATTGAAATATTATCGCAGCTATATTCAATAAATAAGAATAAAACGAATTATGTATCACTAACCTCAATTTATACTCCAAAAACAAATAAAGAAAGGAATGTAGAGCTTTTCATTGTTGATAATGGAAGAACTAGTCTTCTTGAATCAAAAGAGCATAGGAAGGCTTTAACGTGTATCGATTGCGATGCTTGTAAAAAAGTATGTCCGGTTTATGCTTTGATAGGGGATAAGCCCTATAATAATGTTTTTACAGGACCAATTGCAAATGTAGTATTACCATTCTTAGAAACAGTTGATGGGTGTAAGCACTTAAGTTTTAATTGTGTTCTTTGTGGAAACTGTACAAAGGTCTGTCCTATGAATATACCTTTGACAGATTTAATTATTGCTAATAGAAATATGTTTTTTGAAAATAGAAATATGGATTATAGCGATAGATACAAGGTAAAAGTATTAAAGAATCACCTAATCAGTAGAAATAAATTAAATAAACAAGCTTGGAGAAAAGAAATTCTTCTAAAATTTTTGATTAAAAGGAAGCTTACAATTTCAAGGCCATTTCCTAAGTTTGCTAAAGAAACATTCTCTCATCTAAAATCACATAAATGAACTCACTATTAAATATTAATTCAATAGATAACATTTTATTGCAAGAAAAACCAAAAGTTAATAAAAAACAAGCTGCTATTGATTGTTTGAAATGTTTGGATTTAACTTCACTTTCTTCAACAGATAATGAAGAGTCTATAAAAAAACTTATTGAGAATTCAAAAATTAAAGAATTAGAAGGATTGAAAGTCGCTGGCTTATGTGTTTATCCTAATTTATTATCAGTTCTAAATGATAATCTTTCAGATAAAGAAATTAAAAAAGTTGTTGTTGCAGGCTATTTCCCTACAGGTCAAAACCCAATTGAACTCAAATTGAATGAAATCAAATTTGCAATTGATATTGGTGCAGAAGAAGTAGATATAGTAATAAATAGAGGATTGTTTTTGGCGGGTGAATTTGATGTTGTTTCACACGAAACATCGAGAGCAAAAGAAATATGTGGAGATAAAATACTAAAAGTTATTTTGGAAGTAGGTGAGTTGGGTTCTTTTGAAAATATATATAAGGCAAGTAAAATATCTCTTGAAGCGGGTGCTGATTTTATTAAAACATCAACAGGAAAGATTGAAAAAGGGGCCGACATATATTCATTTGCTATAATGCTAAAAGCTATTCTTGATTATAAAAATGAAACAGGAGTTTTAAAATCAATAAAGGCAGCAGGAGGTATTTCGACTTTTGAACAAGCATTAGACTACTATATTCTTTTTTCTCATTTCTTAGGTAAGGAGAATTTGAATTCTAAACATTTTAGAATAGGAGGCAGTAGATTAAAAGAAAACTTAGTTCAGTTTATTTTGAATCAAGCATAGTAAATAAATTATTTTAATAAATTCTGATTATAATAGCTATAAAAGATTTTAAATTTGAAGTTAAAAAACAATTCAACATCAGTAACTATTCTTTTTAGTTTTCATTATTTTCTAACTACTACTATAATAAAAGTGTAGATTTTAAAATTAATTTCAATCATTGTGAAATAAAATATTAACTTTGTAGGTCAATTATAATTTATATAATGTTAATAATATAAATATGAAGCAATTAAGAAATAGATTCAAAAAATATACAGAACCTCAGAAAGTAAAAGAATTAGGAATTTATCCTTATTTTCGTACTATTTGTAGCGACCAAGACACAGAAGTGTGGATGGACGGTAGAAAGGTTTTAATGTTTGGATCTAATAGCTATCTAGGGCTTACCAATCACCCAAAAATCATTGAAGCAGGAATTGAGGCTTTAAAGAAATATGGCTCAGGATGTGCAGGCTCACCATTCTTAAATGGAACATTAGATATTCATATTGAATTGGAAGAAAAGCTAGCTGCCTTTGTAGGTAAAGAAAAGGCAATTGTTTTTTCAACAGGCTTTCACTCCAACATTGGAGTCATCCCAACAATAGTAGGTAGGGGAGACCATTTGATTTTAGATGAACTTGATCATGCATCAATAATTGAAGGAAGAAGAATATCATATGCTAAGAACTATAAATTTAAACATAATGATATGAATTCATTGGAAGATATCCTTAAAAAGATTCCTTATGATGATCTTAAAATGATAGCTGTTGATGGAGTTTATTCAATGGAAGGCGATATTGCAAACTTACCAGGAATTAAGAAATTAGCTGAACAATATAATGCTGATATTTATGT
>DUUA01000093.1 GCA_012841765.1 Acholeplasmataceae bacterium | reverse complement strand
TTATAGATATATATTCAAGAAAAAGAGATAGTCTCATTTAAAAAATACCAAGAAGCTTTTACAAAAGAAGTGTCTTAGATAGAAAATGTAATTTAACCACTGAAAATATAAATAAATAACTAATAGATATTGATTTTATATTTTAATAGTGTATAATGATATAAAATTCAATGATTGAGAATAGTAACTTAAAAGCTTAGTATTTAGCGAGTGCATGATAGTGAAAGATGCATATACTTAAGTTTAAGTGAATGGCCTCATGAGAAGCTAGGTGAACTTATAGTAGCCTTCGCCGTTAAACCTACGTTATAAGGTAAAAAATATTAAAGTCTTAAATGATGGCGTATTTTGAAAAGGAGAAATTAACGTTTCTTAAATTTGGGTGGTACCACGAGCAATTCGTCCCTATAGATGATTGCTCGTTTTTTAATACCTAAATGCAAAGTACTCTGAGGACTTTAGGAAAGGAATCCTATGGAATTCGGAATTTTTGGTGGTCAGTATTTATCAGACGAAGTATTAAAAGCAGTAAAAAAAGTTGAGGAAGCATATTTAAAGTATAAAGATGATCCCGATTTTAAAAAAGAGTATTTAGATTATTTGAAAGATTATGCGGGGAGACCTTCTCTTTTATATGAAGCGAAAAATACTAGTAATTATTTTAATGGAGCAAGGCTTTTCTTAAAAAGAGAAGATTTAAATCATACAGGGGCACATAAGATTAATAATGTACTTGGGCAAGCGTTGTTGGCAAAAAGAATGGGAATAAAAAAGATTATTGCTGAAACTGGAGCAGGTCAGCATGGAGTTGCTACCGCAACTGTTGCTGCTTTATTTGGAATGGAATGTGAAATTCATATGGGCTATGAAGATGTTTTAAAACAAAGTTTAAATGTTTATAAAATGGAAATGTTAGGTGCAAAAGTTGTTGTTGTTCATAAAGGATTAAAAACTTTAAAAGAAGCTGTTGATTCAGCGTTATTAAAATGGGCAACAGAAATAGATACTAGTTTTTATTTAATCGGTTCTGCTGTTGGCCCTCATCCTTATCCAACAATGGTCAGAGATTTTCAAAAAATTATTGGAGAAGAAATAAAAGTTCAGCTTTTAAAAGCTGAAAATTGTTTACCTGATTATGTGATTGCTTGTGTTGGTGGAGGTTCTAATGCTATTGGAGCATTTTATGATTTTATCAAAGAAGAAGATGTTAAACTTATTGGAGTAGAAGCAGCTGGATTGGGATTAGAAACTAAAATGCATTCAGCATCTTTAACTTTGGGTACAGTTGGTAAATTGCACGGTATGAAAACTTATGTTTTGCAAGAAGAAAATGGTGAAATCAGTCCTGTTTATTCAATATCTGCTGGTCTTGATTATCCAGGCGTTGGCCCAGAACATAGTTATTTAAAAGAAATTAAACGTGTAAGTTATGAAAGTATTACTGATATAGAAGCAATAGATGCATTTATGTTAACTTCAAAACTAGAGGGCATCATACCTGCTATTGAATCTTCACATGCTCTTGCATATGCATATAAATTATTACCAAAATTAAGTAAAGATAAAATTGTTGTTGTTAATTTATCTGGTAGAGGCGATAAAGATGTTAAGCAAGTTGCAAGATATTTAGGTAAGGAGTTAGTTGACTAATATCCTATAAAACATTTAAATGGATCATAACAAGACACCATATTTCAAAATGATTATTACTTGTAATTATTTTGGATTGTTTGTCATTTTATTATATTCGCTACTTATTCTTATATTGGCTTTATTCTTTAATGAACAAAGCCAATTTTTAATTAAATGTAAAACATTACTTGACATTGCAAATAATAGTTTTATAATATAGACAGACATCTATATAGACAACCATCTATATTATAAAGGAGTATTTTATGAAAAAAGAAATTGCATTATTATTTAAAGCTTTAAGTGATGAAAATAGACTTATTATTTTAGAAAAATTAATAAAAGGTGAAACTTGTGGATGTACATTAATTGATAATTTAACGATTAGTCAACCAACTCTTTCTTATCATTTGAATATTATTAATCAAGCTGGATTAACAATAGTTAAAAAAGAGGGTAACTGGAAGAAGCATTATGTTGAAATGCATGTTATTGATAGTTTAATTGAATATTTGAAAAATTTAAAGAATTTAGAGAGCGAATGTCAAATAAATGATTAAAAATGTATTTGTTTGGATGAATGATCAATTTTTAAAAATGAAATGGTTAGAAGAAATAGTTAATTGGTTATTTAGAAATTTAATAGGAATAAACGAAGAATCAATGCTTTTTAAAAGTTTATCTTTTTTTGTTTATGATGTTTTTAAAATTTTCATTTTATTATTAATTTTAATCTTTGTTGCGTCTTATCTGCAATCATATTTTACACCCGAGAGAACAAGAAAAATTTTAAGTAGATTTAAAGGAATTTGGGCAAACATTATTAGTGCGCTACTAGGGACAGTAACTCCATTTTGTTCTTGTTCATCAATACCAATATTTATTGGGTTTACAAAAGCAGGGTTACCTATAGGAGTTACATTTTCTTTTTTAATATCATCTCCATTAGTAGATCTTGCATCAGTATTATTGTTAGCAACAATTTTTGGTTGGAAAATTGCAGTAACTTATGTAATTGTAGGGTTAATTATTGCTGTTGTTGGTGGCACATTGATTAGTTTGTTTAAAATGGAAAAATATGTTGAATCATTTGTAACTGCTGAAAAAGAAGGATTAGAATTCAAAGAGATAGAAGAAGTTAAATTATCAAAAAGAGACCGCTTAAAATATGCTTTAGATCAAGTAAAAGATATTATTCAAAAGGTTTGGTTATATATTTTAATTGGTGTTGGTATTGGGGCAATTATTCATGGTTTTATCCCCCAAAGTTTTATTGAGACTATACTAGGATCTAATAATCCATTTTCTGTCATTATTGCTACTTTAGTAGGAATACCAATGTATGCTGATATATTTGGTACTTTACCTATTGCTGAAGCATTAGTGTTAAAAGGTGTTGGTGTTGGAACTGTTTTAGCATTTATGATGGCAGTAACCGCATTATCACTGCCTTCAATTATAATGTTAAAAAAAGTTGTTAAAACTAAACTTTTATTAACATTTATTGGAATTGTAACTTGTGGAATTATTATAATGGGATATTTATTTAATGCATTTGGATATTTATTTATCTAAACTAAATATTATAGAGTTTTAAAAAATAGAGGAGAAATAAATGGAAATTAAAGTATTAGGGACAGGTTGTAAGAATTGTAAAAAATTGCTTAATAATGTTGAAAAGAGTGTTGAAGAGTTAAATATTAAAGTGGATATATTATATGTTACTGATTATATAGAAATAGCCAATACTGGGTTACTTAGAACTCCCGGTCTAATGATCAATGATAAAATTGTATCTTCAGGTAAAGTTATTACTGTAAATGAAATAAAGATGTTGATAAATAAAGCAATTTAAAAAATTATAAAAAATACATATTTATGACTAATTCATAATTTATGTATTTTTTTAATATAAATCTTTTAAATTATTGATATTGTTTTACTTATGTA
>DUUA01000092.1 GCA_012841765.1 Acholeplasmataceae bacterium | reverse complement strand
GTTTTCTTTTCTCCCAATCAAATTTATCGTCCTCTAATTGCTTTCTATCACTCCTAGATATTTTTATATCATAAACAACAACAAAATGATTCTGTCTCCAATGAGCAATACAAGGCAAAGGAGCTTCACAAAGAGTTTTAAAACTCGCCCTAACACCCAAAGTCTTAAATCCAATACTTTCGGCAGCCTCACTTAAACCCAATAAACTTGCTCCCTCACGAGTAATATAACTTTTCTTACGCAAAGAATCCAAAGAATAATTCTTCCCATAAAACTTAGCGATCATCCGTAAACAAGTCGCCCCACAATCCATTGCGTCATATTGTTTATAAAAGGGAAATTGGGTTGCCATATGATTTACACATTATTTTTAATTCTTAAATTCAAAATAGTTTTTTCTCGCTTTGTTTATGAATTTACATTTATAATCTAATACTATTAAATCAGGAGTTTCATTTAGATTAAAAGACAATGTAGTGTTTAATGAATTAAGATTTAATTCCTCTTGATGAATAATTTTGTCTTTTCTCAGAAATGTAATATCAATTAGTCCTGAGTTATTAATCGGATATGATTTATAAGATTCATCCATAACTATGGTTTCTTTTATTTGAAAATCAACATTTATTTCAACTTTATTCTTTTTTAAAGATTTGATTTTAGCCTTTTTTATATTGAAGTAATATTGAATATTTTTGAGAAATAGCTCATCAATCAGAACAGAATCTGACTTTGAAATATTGGATTGTATATAGTTTATGAAATCTTGTAGTGATACAAATTTTCCTGTAGATATATTAATATAATTTCGGAGAAGAGTATCAAATTTTTGATTTCCAATTTCCATTGAAATTCTTCTAAAAGAGGCTGGAGCCTTATTATAAAGTGCATATTTATCATTAGAAGCTTGATTTAATGGAGAATCTTCATAATTTGATGCTCTTTTTATGATTATTTCAATGTATTTCCTGCTTAAATGGAATGGGTAAAAATTATTTAGTTGCTCAATAGCTGAATACTCTGCTAAGCCTTCGGTTAATATTGAAGCTCCTGATAAATAAGATGTTTTTAGTAAACCGCCAAACCAGAAATGAGCTATCTCATGAGCTAATAGTATTTTTGCAGAATTTATATGAATTGAATCTGAAAAATCATAATTAAACATCTCCTCTTGAATAATTATACTGTTTCCAAATGAAGAACCACCACTTCCTCTATAGCTTGCTGCTTCAGCAATATTTATTGTTTTATATGGGAGCTGTCCATAAATTTTAGTGTAATTATTTATTAATCTGTTCGACGTTTCAAGTATTCCTTGAGCTCCTTTTTCATGCTGAGGTATATAAAATACATTTATCTTATATCCATTATTCTCTATATATATTTTCTTAAATTTTGAAGATGTAATAACTGAAAAATTAAATAAATCCATTTCTGGATATGAATTATATTCATAAAAAGCTCTTGAATCTATATTCCATTTCTTTTGTAAATTTCCATCACTTACTATTACTTGATTATTTGGAGAGGAAATGATGCATTTAATTTTAGGATTAATTCTATTAGAATGTAATCTATTTCTTACTTTAAAATGATTTATTTCTTGAAGAGTTTTTGGGATAAAGTTTTTCCCTCCATTTTCTTCTCTATATAAACCATAACCTATGGTCATAACAAAATATCTACTCTCAACTAAAGTCCATAAAGGAGAGATATGCATATCACGATAACCAGCATTATAAATTTCTTCCAATCTTAATTGATAGGTTATAAATACTGAATCATTTGGTTTTAATGATTTGTCTAATTTGAAAGCAAAGAAATGATTTATGGTATCTATTATTAATGCTTTATGAGGAGAATTTAATTTTATTTGTTGAAACTTAATATTTGCACTTTCTCTTAAAGGCATTGTAAAATATAGAGTGTCAATATTTATACTATCTATATTCTTTAGCCAATAATCACCTTTTACTAAAACATATTTTTCTTGAGGGAATAAATCTAAATCAAATTCAGCATTAATGATTTCAGGTTGTGGACTATAAAGATATTTTTTGTAGAGTTTAAAGTATTGCTCATAATTTTGTTCTCTTTCTTTTAACCCTTTTATCTCTTTATTATGATAAGATATTATTAAGTAAGCCGAAGAAAGAACAATAAAAAATATAACAAACACAACAAATAAGTATTTTTTTCCATAATTTATTCTTTTAAAATTTCTGATTCTATTTTTTATATTTTTCTCCTCTGTCCTTGGATAAATAAAAGACAATATAATTATCAGTGCAGTAATAAGAGATACCCAATATGAGTATAATAATCCGGAATAAAACAATTGAAAAATACTTGGATAAGGATTTATATCTGAATTAGAGAGTTCTGGAATATAAAAATAAGATAGTAAATACCAATTATGATTGTAAGTATCTCCTATAAAAACAAATAATAATGAAATATAATAAATAATTACACCAATGACAACCGCTAAGCTTTTTCTACCGAGAATTAAATATAATAGGATAAAACCACATCCAGCGAAAAAAAAGATTATGTATTCTCTAAAAAAAGATAATAGAATATATTCAAAAGATAATAGATTATCTATTCCAAACCTATTTAAGGCAGCAATAGCATAAGCTCCAGAAGCAATTATGAGGCATAAAATGAATAATATAAAAAAAGTTATCACAATTGAGAATACTATACTAATATTGCTAATAGGCGTGGCATAACTTATTCTATAAAATTTATTATTTCGCAAAGCGTCAAATAAATTCAGGGGGATGAAAATTATTAATACAATTAATAAAAGAGGGGATAGTTCATACTTATTAAAACTATTACTTATTATTAAAGAAGAAGGGAATTGTGTAGCTCCAAATTGATCATTGAAACTTGAACTTGCATCAATAGTTAACCCAATAGTTAGAATAATTAATAAGAATAAAAATGTCTTTCTTTGCCATATATATAGCCAATGAAAACGTATTAACGAGAAAAAACTATGGGAGGAGTAAAATAAATATGGGATTTTACAAATTCTTCTTGTAGAAGAAGAGTAGGCATATAATATATTTTTAGAGTAGTGAGATAATGCAAAATAAAATATTATTACAGTAATTGATATTATAAATATCCTACTTAAAATAAAATTTGATATTAGAGGTTCTTTTGAAATAAAACTAAACCCAAAAATATCAGTAAAAACCAAAATAACAGGATTTATTTCTTCCAATCTATTTAATATTGTCCCTATAGCGGTAAAAAATAAGGCAATACTTATTCCTAACATATTCCCAATAAAGGTTCTTAAATAAAGAACACAAGAATAGTGAATAAGTAAGATAATTATAATAATAAACAATAAATTCAAGTAAAACAGCAATACATTGCTTTCTGATAAAATTCTGAATGTTTCAAAATTATTTATTATCCCATCATAAAGAATTAAGAAAAGAAAAGAAAGAATAGTAATAAATATTTGATATATTAGTGTATATAAAAAATTATGAACGATAATTTTTTTAATTCCAAAATTATAAGTGTATAATAATTTATCAAATCCTGAACGAAAGTATGAAATTAATTCTGACGCAGTAAATAGATAAGCTATTATTGATTGAATAAAACAGAAATAGAATGTGAAATTGAAACGTAATTTATTAGAGGAATGTCCCTGTGAAGCACTAATAAAATAAATAAATAAAAGCAGAATAAATAAGACATATATTAAAGTCTTTTTTATTGAGAAAAGCCCTTTAAGTTTATTTATACTATACTTCATTTCCATAATATTATAGAACCAAGTTCTTGTTTGATTTTATAATATTTAGATAGATATCTCTAAGGGGAGAAAGATTTTCATTTGCATTAGAAAAATCTGTTCCATTTAACTTACCTTCAAATGATTTTATAAGTTCTATAATCAATCCACTATATAATACCTTCCCTTTATCAATAATTATCACTGAGTTACACGTTGAATCAATATCTTGTATTATGTGAGATGAAATAAGCACAATCTTATTAGAATATTGTCTAATGAAATTATAAATATGCTCTTGTTCATAAATATCCAATCCTTTGGTAGGTTCATCTAAAATTAAAATTTCTGGATTTCCTAAAAATGCTTGAGCAATTGACAATCGTTGTTTCATCCCACCAGACAATTCTTTCACATAAGCATTTTCTTTATCCGATAGATTTAACATTTCTAATAATTCTCCAATCTGTTTTTTAGCATCTTTATATTTTATTTCCTTAAATTGAGAAATTAATAATAGAAGATTTTTAACCTTCATATAATCAGGCAAACCACATTCTTGAGGTACATATCCTAAAATAGAACGATATTGTTTTGAAATATTATTGATGTCTTTTCCATTATATAAAACATTTCCGCCCTTATTTGGTTGAAGAATTGTAGTTAAAATTTGCATTAAAGTAGTCTTTCCTGCCCCATTAGCACCAAGTAATCCACAAATTCCTGGTTTAATATCTAATGTAACATTTTCTAATGCCAAGAACGTTTTATTATATGTTTTAGATATTTTATTGCAATTTAAACTCATCTCTTTTGTATTTTCGTCATTTATATGACATCGGCTTTAATTATTTAGCTAATGAAAACGAAGAATAAAAACATGTTTGTTGTAAAATTCAATAAATCTACTCTTGAATAAATTTACCTTCTTTATCAATAAAGCCAACCCTACCATCAATTTCAACCATTGCCCAATCATTCTTTTGAACATCAAACATCTCAATCTTATCATATACAGGCTTAACAACTTCACGCCCTTTGTTATCTATAAAACCTAACTTACTGCCTACCCTAAC
>DUUA01000014.1 GCA_012841765.1 Acholeplasmataceae bacterium | reverse complement strand
TAGCAACCATTATCACGCTATAACTAAATTCTTCACGAAACAATTTTAAGGTAACTTCCGATAAAGAAAACTGATGATTTGGTATTTCCTTTATAATTTCTAATTGGATGGCGAATAAATAAATATTAAACGAAGTGTTTGATTCAATTAGTGATATATATTCGGCTAAAAACTCATGATAATCTGTTTTGGTTAGTTGTTTGGTTTCATAAAGGTACTTTTTCTTATATAAATTAAGGAGTGCGTTTAGTTGAACTGATACCAAAAACCTGTACTTTGATACAATATAAGTGTATGCAGGAGGGATCACATGAAAGATAAAAAGAAAACAAATACTAGCTCTAAAAAATTAATTTATTTTAATAAGGAATCATTAGATGATATTGAACCTAACAAAATTAAAATAAATAAAAAAACATATGAAGTATCAGTAGTTACTAGTTATGCAATTAATGAAGCAATTAAAAATTAAAAAAGAGAGAAATGAAAATTCATTTCTCTCTTTGTCTATCTAACTAATAAAGGTTTAACTTCTTTAGCTAATTTTTCAATTGTTTTTAATGTTATATCAATTGGCATACTGCCAACAGTTACTTGTAGTAAGATTCGATCTAAGTCTAATTCTTTAATTAAATAATTCATCTTTTCAGCAACTTCCTTACTATTTCCAACAATTAATGCGCCTTCTTTACTAATTGACTGGTTGTAAGAATCAATATTTGCTGCTTTCCAACCACGTTCTTTTCCAATCGCATTCATTTGTTCTAAATTGGTATCTCTAAAGATTTCTAATTCTTTTGGATCATCTGATATAAAACCGTGAAAATTAGCAGTAATATGCATTTTTTCCGGATCATGACCATGTTGAATATAAAGAGCTTTATATAAATTAACATAAGATTTAAAGAATAGTGGGTTTCCACCAATAATCGCTAAGACTAAAGGAGTACCGTATTTAGCAGCTCTAATAATAGAACCTCTAGATCCACCCACACCAACAGAGATTGTTAGGGGGTTATTAGTTTTTGGATATATTGTTACATCATTTAATGGTTTTCTGAAGTTACCTTCCCAAGATAAGTTATCTTGTTTGTTTAACCTATTTAATAAATCAAATTTTTCTTCAAATAATTCATTGTAATCATCTAAATCATAACCAAATAATGGGAATGATTCAATAAAAGAACCTCTACCAACCATTAATTCTGCACGGTTATTACTAATGATATTTAAAGTTCTATATTGTTCGGTAAGTCTTACTGGATCTTCAGAAGATAATACTACAACAGCAGAACCTAGTTTTATTTGTTTAGTAATAGTTGCTGCAGCAGCAAGAATTGTTATTGGTGATGATGCAGCATAATCTCTACGATGATGCTCACCAATTCCAAAAAAGTCTAGACCTAACTCATCTGCATGCTTTATTTCTTTTAAAACCTCATGAATTCTTTCTTCATAAGTTTTTAAATTAGTAGTTAATTCTACAAAGGAAGTAATTCCTAATTCGATTTTTTTCATTTAAACACCTCGAATGTTATTTTAACATCTATTAATCTAAATTTAAGGTTTTAAGCATATTAGGAAATTATTCACCTTGATAATTAATTGTAGCTACATAATCATAACTAGCTCTTGAAACTTCTAAAACACCTTCAGGTTTTTTACCATGATTAGGACTTTTATGCATGGCAATATGTTCTGGGCTTCCTTGCCATCTATAAAAGTCCTTCTTAGATTCAAAATATATTAAAGATGTAATAACATCATATTCATTATTTTTTCGGTCAATAAAAACTTCTGTTTTTAAAAATCCTTTAAACTTAGTAACTACTGATTGTTGTTGTTGTTTTAAAAGAATTGCTTCACTAAACTCTTTTAAGACTTTTATTTTTCTTTCGACTAAATACATATTCAACCACTCCTTACTATTAATTTTATTATTCAATAGTTATTTAGTCAAAGAAAATCATAAAGATTATAAATAGCAATTACTTTTAATTATTAATAAATAAAGTATGTTATAATTACTACATCTTTTTAAAAGGAAGTGGAGCAATTTATGCGTTTTAAAATTGAAAGAATGGCAAGTGATGGAGAAGGTATTGCTTATTATAAAAAGAAACCTGTCTTTATTTACTACGCCTATTTAGGTGAAGAAGTAGAAGCACAGCTTTTTGTTAATAAAAGAGGTGCTTATGAGGCTAACCTAATTGATGTAATAAAAAAATCAAAAGCAAGAGTAGATGTATCTTGGCCACATTATATGAAAAGTGGTAGTGTTAATCTTTTGCATATTAATTATGCTGAACAATTAAAATATAAAAGAGATGTTGTTAATTTCTTATTAACAACAAATTTAAAAAATGAAACTAATAATGTTAAATTAGGTAAAACAATACCTTCTGATAATACATTATATTACCGTAATAAAAGCTATATACCATTAATTTCTATTAACGGGAAAAATCAAATGGCTAATTATTTAAGAGGTAGTAATTTATTATTTCCCGTTAAAGAATTAATAGTAGAAGAAAAAGCTATTACTAGTACTGTGAAAAGTGTTTTACCACTCTTAGATAAGCATAAAATAGCGGCTTACGACTTTAAAACAAAAAAAGGTCATGTAATTAGTCTTTCATTAAGAACTAATCTTAAAGGCGAAATTCAGCTAACCTTTGTCTTAAAGCAAAAAACTGATTTAACACATTTAATTAATGATATTAATAAAACTCTTAAAAATGTAGTTAGTATTTATCAAAACTATGTTCCAGAATATAAAAATAGTCCAGATATTTATGAAGGCAACTTAAAATATTTATCAGGAAATAAATATTTAGAAATGGAAATTGGTGGTTTCAAGTTTTATTTAACACCGTTTGCTTTTTTCCAGTTAAATACTAAACAAGCTGAAAAACTATATAACATGATTATTGAAAAAGCTAATTTTAGTAAAAATGATATTGTCTTAGATGCTTATAGTGGTGTTGGAACAATTTCAACCTTTATTAGTAGTCATGTTAAAGAAGTTGTTGCAGTAGAATCAGTTAAAGCAGCTGTTAATGATATGAATTATTCACTTAAAGTAAATAAAATTAATAATGTTAAAACAATTACCGGTGATTTTGTTAAAATTGTTGATTACTTAAAACAAAGATTTGATAAAATGATTTTTAATCCACCAAGAATAGGTTTAGGAAATGAAGTGTGTAAATACATTTTAAAAAATAGTCCTAAAACTGTCGTATATGTTTCATGTAATCCTAAAACATTAGTTAGTGATTTACAAATATTAACTAAAAAATATTATGTTGAATCAATTTCACCATTTGATATGTTCCCGCAAACATCGCAAATAGAAAATATTGTTATTTTAAAATTAAAAAATGAATATACTAAAAAATAAGAGTGAACCTTCGGGTTCACTTTTATCTTCTATATAACAATTTAAAAACAAGCGAAAAAAACCATAACATCTACTATATATGATAAGATTAAGTAGATGTTATGATGATTAAAAGGAGCGATTAAATTGGCATTTATTGAAAAAGATTTTAATTTAATAGAGAATAAACTTAAGAAAAAGATTATCCAAGGTAGTGTAATTCCAAGACCTGTTGCTTGGGTTAGTTCATTAAATAATGATAACTCAATTAATTTAGCACCTTTTAGCTATTTTTCGATGCTTTCACCAACAATGGTTAGTGTATCGGTTTTAAGAGATAGTAAAAAACATAAAGATACAAGTAGAAATATTTTAAAAAATAAAGAAGCAGTTATTCATATTGCAGATATTTCATTACTTAAACAATTAGACTTAACATCAAAACGTTTATTAGAAAATGAAAGTGAAGTAGAACTAGCTAATCTAGCTTTAATTGATAGTAAAAAAGTAAAGGTATCAGGTATCAAAGAAGCTAAAATTAGATTGGAAGTTATTTTAGAAGATCATTTAGAATTGAAAAACTATGAGAAAAATGAAATTGAAGCTGACCTTTTAATCTTTAGAGTAGTATATGCGCATATTAGTCCTTTAGTCTTTGATGAAAATAAAGAATATATCTTACATGAAAAATTAAAACCAATTGCAAGACTTGCTGGACCTAAATATGCAGAAATTATAGAAATAAAAGATTTCGAAAGAAAATTCTAATAAGAAAGCGAGCAACACTATGATAGAATTTAGCGAATATTTAAATAATATTGAAGATATAAATATAAAAAATAGATTAACTACAATTCTTAAATGGATTAAAGAAACATATCCTAATTTAATAGGAGCGATAAAGTGGAAACAACCAATGTTTATGCTTAATAATGCCTTTATTATCGGATTTAGTTATTCAAAGAATCATATTGCAATTGCACCAGAACAAGTAGTTGTAGAACAATTTAGCGAACAAATTAAAGCGTATGGTTATAACCATACTAAAATGTTAATTCAATTTCCCCACAATAAAGAAGTTAATTATGAATTACTAAAAATGTTAATTGACTATAACATTTTAAACAAAAAAAATAGTACGTCGTTTTGGCGTAAATAAAGGAGAGAATTAATTATGAAAATAGAAATATGGACCGATTTTGCATGTCCTTTTTGTTATATTGGAAAAAAACGTTTTGAACAAGCGCTAGATAACTTCCACGGCAAAGATAAAGTGGAAGTTATCTACAAATCATTTATATTAGTTCCTGATGCACCAAAAGAAACTAATCTTTCTGCGATTGAAGAATTAGCTAAATCTAAAGGCATTACCAAAGAACAAGCTAAAATGAGTTATGAACATGTTGTAAGAATGGCTAAGACAGAAAATCTAGAATATAACTTAGATACAATTAAAGCTGTTAGTACTAATGATGCCCACCGTCTAATGCAATGGGCAAAAGGCTTTGGCAAAGAACGCGAATTATCAACAGCATTATTTGATGGCTATTTTGTTACAGGAAAAAACTTAGCAGACTACAACACTTTAGCAGAAATAGCTCTAAGTGTTGGTCTTGATCCTAAAAAAGCGCGTGAAGTATTAGAGTTTGACCAATATTTAGATTTAGTAGAAAAAGATATTAGTGATGCTAGTATGTTAGGCGTTCAATCAGTACCAACATTTGTTGTAAATAGAGAATATGGTGTAAGTGGTGCTCAAAGAGAAGAATACTTTACAAAAATGTTAGAAGAAGCATACCAAGAAATGTATCCTTCTAAACTAAAGATTACGAAAGATGACTCAGCGTGTGGTCCTGATGGCTGCGACATCTAATAAATGTAGTTGGACAACATCTGAACTATTAGAAAATTATCATGATAATGAATGGGGCATTCCATTACATGATAATTTAAAACTATTTGAAATGTTAATATTAGAAGGCCATCAAGCAGGACTTAGTTGGGAAATAATTTTAAAAAGACGAAAAAATTTAAGAAGTGCTTATTTTAATTTCGATCCAAACATTTTAAAAGATTTAACTAATGAGGATTTAAATAATTATTTAACTGACAATAGAGTAATAAAAAATAGATTTAAAATTAAATCAGTTAGAGATAATGCAATTGCATATTTTAAAGTATTAGAAAAACATAACAGTTTTAATGATTATATTTGGAGTTTTACGAACTACAAACCAATAATTAATAATTGGCAAACACATAAAGAAATACCTGCAAAAACAGAACTATCAGAAAAAATTAGTAAAGACTTAAAAAAATATGGTTTCAAATTTGTTGGACCAACAATCATTTATGCTTTTATGCAAGCAGTAGGAATTGTAAATGATCACTTAATTACATGTGATAAAAGAAAATAAAAGTAGGCAAAGTAAGTTCAAACTTATTTTGCCTACTTTATTATAATAATAATTTTTTTATATATTTTATATGAAGTTA
>DUUA01000091.1 GCA_012841765.1 Acholeplasmataceae bacterium | reverse complement strand
TCAAAATGAGGTTTTTTTATTTTTTTAAATTATTTTATTAAAACTTTTTTTACTTTCAAATTAGTGTAAAATATGCTATAATATTATATAATAAAAAGAAAAGAGAAGGTGATAATATGGCATTAACTGCGGGGATTATTGGTTTACCAAATGTGGGGAAATCAACATTATTTAATGCAATAACAAAAGCAAAAGCTTTAAGTGCTAATTATCCTTTTGCTACGATAGAACCTAATGTTGGTTATGTAGATGTAAATGATATTAGATTAAAAAACATCGTAGAGATAGTAAAACCTAAGAGTGTAGTTTATACATCTTTTTCATTTACAGATATTGCTGGTCTTGTAAAAGGAGCTAGCAAAGGAGAGGGACTGGGAAATCAATTTTTAAGTCATATTAGTAACGTTGATGCTATTTGTCAAGTTGTTCGCTGTTTTGATGATGATGATATTATTCATGTTTCAGGAAAAATTGATCCAATTGAAGATATTGAAACTGTTAATTTAGAATTAGTATTTGCAGACTTAGAAATAATAGATAAAAGACTGCCTAAAATAGAAAAAAAAGCTTTATTAAAAGTAGATTTTGAATCTGTTTTAGAGTTTAATGCTTTGAGTAAAATTAAAGAAATGTTGGAAAATGGTAAACCCGCAAGAGGAGCTAATTTATCTGAAGAAGAAAAAGAAATTGTTAAGAGTTATAGCTTCCTAACAATGAAACCAACTATTTATATTATGAATGTTTCTTTTGATATGATTAATGAAGAAAATGAATATACTAAAAATGTAAGAGAGTATGCAAGTAGTAATGGTTCGAAAGCAATTGCTATTTGTGCAAAAATTGAAGAAGAATTAGCTGATTTAGATGGTGAAGATAAAATAGTGTTTTTAGAAGATTTAGGAATTTCTGAAATTGGACTAGATAAGTTAGTCCGAGAAACTTATGATTTGCTTGGTCTTTCAACATTCTTTACAGCAGGTGAAAAAGAATGTCGTGCTTGGACATTTATAAAAGGAATGAAAGCACCAGAATGTGCTGGAGTTATTCACACTGATTTTCAAAAAGGTTTTATTAGAGCTGAAGTAGTTGCCTATGATGAATTTATGAAATATGGAGGATTACTAAAAGCGAAAGAAGCAGGTAAAATGAGATCTGAAGGAAAAGAATATGTCTTTAAAGATGGAGATATTGCTTTATTTAGGTTTAATGTATGAAAAGCGCAAGGATAATAAGTGTTGGAGATGAAGTATTATCCGGGCGTATAATTAATACTAACAGTAGTTACTTAGCAAATGAATTAACTAAAATTGGTTTTTCTATTTCTAAACATATTGCTATTGGTGATAGTTATTTAAGTATTGAAGATGAAATAGATAATTTTCTTATTTCTAAAGATAAAATAGTATTAGTTACAGGAGGATTAGGTCCTACTCATGATGATTTTACTAAAGAAGCAGTTTCTAAAAAATTAAATTTAAAACTTGAATTAAGACAAGAAGCACTTGATTTATTAGATAATTATTTTGATGGTAATCAAGCTAAATCTGACTATAAACAGGCTTATTTTCCTGTTGGTTCAATTCTTATTCCAAATCGGTTAGGTACTGCTGAAGGGCTTATAATAGAGCACGAAGGAAAAACTATTGTTTTATTGGTTGGTCCACCTCATGAAAACCAACCAATGATGGAAAAATATGTTATTCCATATTTAAAGAAAACTATTATGACTAATATTCTAAAAAAAGAATATTTAGTCATGGGTAAATCAGAAAGTCATTGTGAAGATCTTTTAAGTCCTTTATATAAAAAGTTAATAAATGTAGCTGTAAATCCTTACGGAAGTATTGGGAGAATTAAATTTGAAATTAAAGGATTAAATAAATACATTGATGAGTTTAATCAAGTTTGTTTTGAATTTGAAAAAATAATGGATAAATTTATAATTAGTGATAATTATGATACTATAGAAGATAGAGTTATTAGTTTATTAAAAGAAAAAGGATATTTAATTAGTTTTGCAGAAAGCTGTACTGGAGGCATGCTTGCTAGCATGCTTATTAGCATAAGTGGAGCTAGTAATGTTTTAAGTGAAAGTTTTATTACTTATTCAGAATCTGCAAAAGAAAAATTTTTAAAGGTAAATAAAGAGACAATTGATAAATATGGAGTTGTTAGTTTTGAAGTTTGTGAAGAAATGGTTAAAGGATTAAAATCATTAACAAAAGCAGATGTATGTGTTAGTGTTAGTGGGTTAGCTGGTCCAACTGGAGAAACTGATAGTTTAAAAATAGGTGATATTTGTTATTCTATTTTTGTTGATAACTTGCTTATTACTGAAAAAAAGAATTTTAAAGGAACTCGTGATTTGATAAGAACCAAAGCTAGTTTTTGGATTTTATATAGAATTTTTGGATTACTTACTTATGGTAAGTAAAATACTTGATTGTGTATTAAAATACGAAGTAGAGATGATGGCCTGGAGGTATAGGAATGGTTGAGAATAATTATATTACTGAAGAATTAAAAAAACAGATAAAAGACGAACAAAAAGTGTCAGTTGACAATATTAACGCTGTCTTGAAGTTAATTGAAGAAGGTGGAACAGTTCCTTTTATTGCTCGATATAGAAAAGAAGTAACTGGTGGATTAGATGAAGATCAAATTAGAGCGATTTATCAAGCTTGGGATTATGGTTTAAAACTTGCTCAACGTAAAGAAGATGTTTTGCGTTTAATTGATGAAAAAGGAAAATTAACTAAAGAAATAGAACAAGAAGTTTTAGCAAGTACAAAACTTTCTGAAATTGAAGATATTTATCGCCCATATAAGGAAAAAAGAAAAACAAGAGCAACTGAAGCATTGAAAAAAGGATTAGAGCCTTTAGCAAATTGGTTGTTAAGTTTTCCAATGGAAGGTGATTTAATAGAAGAAGCTAGTAAATATATAACAGTTGAACCAACTGAAGAACAAGAAAAAGCTGGGTTAATTGTAAAAGATGCTGAAGAAGCATTACAGGGGGCAAGAGATATAATTGCTGAAATTATTTCAGATGATGCTAAATTCCGTAAATGGATTAGAAGAGTATTCGAAACAAGAAGTAATATAACTTCTACTGTCATGGATCCTACTTTAGATGATAAAGGCGTTTATGAAATGTATTATAATTACACTGAACCAGTATCTTCTTTAAAAGAGCATCGAGTTTTAGCATTAAATAGGGGAGAAACTGAGAAAATATTAAGAGTTAATATTGATGAAGATGTTGATAGAATCTTAACGTTTTTAAAGAGAAGAGTAATTGGGGACAATACTAAGTCTATTGCTGTCGAACAAATCGAATTAGCTATAACTGATGGTTATAGTAGATTAATTAAAAACTCTATTGAAAGAGAAGTTAGAGCACAATTAAAAGAAAAAGCTGAAGATAAAGCAATTAGTGTTTTTGCATCTAACTTAAAGAGTTATTTATTAACGCCACCAATGAAGGGAAAAATGGTTTTAGGAGTTGATCCTGCATACCGTACTGGTTGTAAATTAGCAGTAGTTGATACTACTGGTAAAGTATTAGAAATTGATAAAATGTTCCCTAATCAAAGAAAATTAAATGAAGTAATAAGTGAAGAAGATAAAAAATATGTTGACTCTGTTAAGACTGTTAAACGATTAATTGATAAATATAATATTGAAATTATAGCGATTGGTAATGGAACTGCAAGTAGAGAAACTGAAAGTTTTATTGTTGGAGTATTAAAAGAAATAGAGAAAGATGTTCAATACATTATTGTAAATGAAGCGGGAGCATCTATTTATTCAGCATCAAAATTAGCACAAGAAGAATTTCCTGAGTATGCAGTTGAGGAAAGATCTGCAGCATCTATCGCAAGAAGATTACAAGATCCATTAAGTGAATTAGTTAAAATTGATCCAAAGTCAATTGGTGTGGGGCAATATCAACATGATGTATCGCAAACTAAATTAAATGATTCTTTAGATTTTGTTGTTGAAACTGCTGTTAACTCCGTAGGAGTTAACATAAATAGTGCATCTGTTCCTTTACTTACTAGAGTTGCGGGGTTAAATTCAAGATCTGCTGCAAATATAGTTATTTACCGTGATGAAAATGGAATGTTTAAAAACCGTGATGAAATTAGTAAAATAAAAGGAATTGGTCCAAAAACTTTAGAACAATGTATTGGTTTCTTAAGAATTCCAGATGGCAACGAAAAATTAGATATGACAAGTATTCACCCTGAGAGCTATCCTTCAGCAATTAAAATACTAAAGAAATTAGGATTTACTAAAGATGATATCGGTAGCGATGAATTAATGCAAAAAATTAAGGGACTTGATCGAGTAAAATTCCATGAAGAATTTAATAAAATTGGTGAATATACTTTTAATGATATTCTAGATTCTCTAGAAGCGCCACTTAGGGATCCTCGTGATAGTTTTGAAAAACCTATTCTTAGAAGTGATGTTTTAAAAATAGAAGATTTGCGTGAAGGCATGGAACTACAAGGGACCGTTAGAAATGTTGTAGATTTTGGAGCTTTCATTGATTGCGGGGTTAAAGAAGATGGATTAGTTCATTTATCTAAAATGAGCAATAATTATATTAAACATCCACTTGATTTAGTTAGTGTTGGCGATATTGTTAAAGTTTGGGTAATGTCAGTTGATTTTTCTAAAAATAGAATAGAACTTACGATGATATCTCCGCAAGAAGGAAAATAAACTTTTTAAGAGGTGACAAATTGAAACAATATGATGCTGTTGAAAAAATTTCAAAAGCAATTATTAAAGATAAAATAGCAATGGCAATTTTTCTTCAAGGCTCTCTTGCAAGAGGTCTTGAAGATGAATATTCAAATGTTGATTATTTTGTAATTGTTAGTGATGAAAATCGTAAAGCACTTATTGATAAAAGGATTACTTATTTAAGCGCTTATGACGATATTATCTATATAAAAGAAAATAATATCAACAAAACGCAATTATCTTGTTTATTTGATCAAGGATTACGTTTTGAATTTAATATTGTTTTAGCTCAAGATGCTTTAAATATTGATTTTTTATTACCAATATATGATCCAAGTAATATTTTATCAAATATTGGTAATATGGATTTATCTCTAAGCCCTAGAGAATATGGAGAGGTTTTTAACAGCTTTTGTTATAAGCTGTTAGAATTTAAAGCAGCTTATATAAGAAATGATGTAGCTTATTCGTTTTATCTGGTTAATAATTTACATAATGAATTCGCCATAATTTTAAGATATCAATATGATTTTAAAAATGCTAAATTAGGGTTAAAAGGATTATTGACTAGTTTGACAGATAAAGAAGCTATTGATAAATATTTATTTGTATTAAAAAAATTAAAAACAGGAAACTCTTTAGAGGCTGTTCAAATAATGATGGGTTATCTCGGTAATTATTTTGATGTGTTGTCAATTGCAGTATCTTCTAATATTAATTTTGATTTATATGATTATACAAAAAAAGAAATTTTAAGTTTACACGATTAGGAGCTATATGAAAAATGTATTTGTAATTAACCCTGCTGCAGGGCAAAAAAATTCGGAATCATATATTACCGACTTAATTAAGAAAAGTTATAATGCCGGTGAATATGAAATATATTCAACAACCAAAAGACTTGATGCTTGGAAGTTTGTAAAAGAGTATTTAGAAACTACAAAAGAAGATGTTTGTTTTATTTCTTGTGGTGGCGATGGTACTTTAAATGAAGTAGTGAGTGGTGCTTATGGATATGAAAATGCCTATGTTTCTTGTTTTCCATCTGGATCTGGAAATGATTTCATTAAAAATTTTGGCAAAAAAGAAGATTTTTTAAATATAGCTAATTTCAAAGATTATAAAGTTATTGAAGTTGACCTAATGCAGGTTAATGATAGATATGCTATTAATGTTTGTAATTTAGGCTTTGATGCTCGAGTTGCGCATTTCTTAGGAGTGCTTAGAAGATTTCCCTTTGTGTCTGGGAAAATGGCCTATAACATTGGTATTGTTTTTGCAATGTTTACAAAATTTGGGGAAAAAATTGATATAGAATTAGACGGAGTGGAAGTAAAAGTCGCAAATAAAGTATTATTATCTGCTGTTTTTAATGGTACTACTTATGGTGGAGGATACCGAGGTGGGCCTGATGCTTTAGTAAATGACGGGATATTAGATATTGTTAGAATAAAAAAAGTTTCTAGATTTAAGATTGCTAAATTAATATCTGAATATAAAGTTGGTAATTTTAAAAATAATCCTGCTTTCGATGGGTTGATTACTTGTTACGAATGTCATGATATTAAGTATCAATCCAAAGTTCCCTTTTATTACACTTTAGATGGAGAGTTATTAAAGAATAATGTTTTAACAATTAAAACTATTCCTAAGGCTATTAAGTTTATTATTCCTTCTTTTCTAAGTTATAACGGGATATAAAAATTGACAAGAACACTATTTATAGTATATAATATAAAGACTTAGGAGGATATTTAAATGATTTTTGAAAAAGTGAAAAAACTTATAGCTAAGGAGCTAGATGTTTCTGAAAGTAAAATTACAATGGAAACATGTTTATCAGAAGATTTAGGCGCTGATTCATTAGACGCTGTTGAATTAGTTATGGCTCTTGAAGATGAATTTGAGATTGCTGTTTCTGATGATGATGCTCAAAACCTTAATACGGTTAAGGCTATTGTTGAATATATTGAAAAAAACGCTAAATAACATTAAAATGCAAAGCTACTATTAATTAGTAGCTTTTTTTGTCTTATTAAGTAAATAAATTTATAAATATATCAAATAAGTTAATTAAGTTATTAATATTATTAATATTATAGTTGACATTGTTAATAAATAGTATATAATAAAGATGAAGTGAGGTAATCAAAAGATGGAAAGTACTTTTAAAACAATAAGTTTAAATGCTTTGAAAGAAAAAAATGATAATTCTATCAAAATAGCAAAAACAGGAAAAGTAAGAGTTAAAAATAGTAAAATAAACTTGACTAAATTTAATAGTTTATTTTCAAATATTCATCTACCTATTTTCTGTTTTAATGAAAAATGGTTGTCGGCTTATGAAGATACAGTTTTAATAAATAAAAAAAATAAGAGTTATGAAAAAGAATATAGAGGAGATTAAAAATGAAAAATGAAGTTATTTCTAAATGTCCAATTTGTGCACAGCAATTAACTATTAAAAGTTTACACTGCGATCACTGTGATATTGATATTAATGGTGAGTTTAAATTATCACCTTTAAGTTTACTTAACAAAGACCAGCTAGAGTTTGTTGAAGCGTTCTTAATAAATCAAGGTAGTATTAAAGCAGTTGAAAAGGAACTAAATGTTTCTTATCCAACAGTTAAGAAAATACTGAATGAAATCTTGATGACTTTAGGATATAAAGTAAACGAAGAAGAAGTTGATACTAGAAGAGTAGAAATACTTGATCGACTTGCTAAACATGAGATTACTTATGATGAAGCAATGAAATTATTAAAGGAGGTTAAATAATGAATAGGAAAGATGTTTTGCAAATGATTAACAATAATGAAATTACTGTTGATGAAGGTTTAAGATTATTCGAAATTTTAGAAGAAGAAAAAGAAGAGAACATTCATAAAGAAAATAATTCTTTTAAACAAGCAATGGATAATCTCGATAAAAAAATGAAAGAGATTAATAGTAAATTTATTAAACCTAACGTAAACAAAGGCTATAAAGCTTTAAAAAAAGGTTTTAATAAATTAGATAAACAAATAGTAAAATTAATAGGGGAGGACTCTTAAATGGATGAAAGACTTAAAATTTTAGAAATGTTGAAAAATGGTAATATTACCGTTAGTGAAGCTGATTCTTTATTGCAAACTATTGAAGATATAGAAGACAAAAAAGAAAGTAAAAATAAAGAAAAATTTAATAAATTTAGTGATTCCCTAAAATCATCATTAAGTAAATTTGGAGACGAAGTTAAAAAAATCAATAGTGAAGGAATTAAAGAAAGTTTAAAAAAAGGGTATGATGAAGTTAATGAAGCTTTTTCAAAATTAGATCAAGAAATTATAAACTTTATAAAGGGAGACAAGAACGATGGAAGAGAGAATTAAAATTTTAGATATGTTAAAAGATAATATTATTAGTGTTGAAGAGGCTAATGAATTGTTAAAAGCAACTAATAAAAAAACGATTAACGAAAAAAAAGAAATTAAAACAATTGAATTAGATAAAAAGGATAAAAAAAAATTACTACATATCAAAATAATTTCTGAAGATGGTGATAAGGTAATGGTAAATATCCCTCTAAAAGCTGTAAAATTTCTGTTTAAAAATGGTAAAATAAATAAAAGCATTAAAGTAGCAGGAATCAAAGAAGACTTTTTAAATGAAAGTATTGACATGGATTTAATAAATGAGTTCATTGAAAGTGGAGAATCTGGGGAAATTATTAATATTGAAAGTGAAAATGGAGATAAAATAAATATCTATATAGATTAATAAATTCAATGAAAGATTTGGCAGCATAGTAATATGCTGCTTTTATTATTTTAGTCTATTAAATAAACTTATAAAATACATTTATAAAAAGGACATTAGAGGATATAAAAGAATAGATTCCTTGAAATTTTAAGTAGTAAGTGTTAAAATAATATATATATATTATTGGAAGGTAATTATG
>DUUA01000090.1 GCA_012841765.1 Acholeplasmataceae bacterium | reverse complement strand
CTAAATATTTAACTTTAAATAAAAATGAATTAATATATTTATCAATGTTATTAGAAGACCCTTTATTAAAAAGTATTAATGATGTCTACAAACTTAGAACATATATTTTTGATGCATATTATACGGGCTATTTAGAAGAGTTTAAAGCATTAAATCAAAAAGATTTATATGTATTTGATGATTATTTAAAAACAAGTGAAAAAATTAATTCATTAATTGATGAAAAAAGACAAATTTCAAAAGAATCTTTTGAAATGGAATTATATAAAAATGCTCTTAATTTCGCTAATTCAAAAAGAATTATGGATATTAAAAGAGTATTAGAAAGTGTTAATAAACCCAGTATTAGAAACTTTATTAATACTTTTCAACCAGAGATGTTTGAAAATGTTAAAATTTGGATGATGACACCAGAAGTAGTTAGCACAATCATTCCACTTGAATATGGGATGTTTGATTTAGTAATCTTTGATGAAGCATCACAAATGTATGTTGAAAAAGGGATTCCAGCAATTTATCGTGCTAAAAAAGTAGTTATTGCAGGTGACCCAAAACAACTTAGACCATCAAGCTTAGGGATAGGTAGAATTGAAGAAGAAGATGATTTATATGAAAATGATATTTTAAAAGATGTAACAATCGATGCGAAAAGTTTATTAGATCTTGCAAGATATAAATATCATGAGACAATTCTAAATTATCATTACAGATCTAATTATGAAGAGTTGATTGCTTTTTCTAATGCAGCGTTTTATGATAATAAGTTAATTGTATCACCAAACGTTTCGTTTGGTGATAAGAGTCCAATTGAATATGTTTATGTTGAAGAAGGCAGATTTAGTAAAAGACAAAACGAAGCAGAAGCTAGAAAAGTAGTTGAAATAATAAAGAAGGTCTTTAGAGAAAGAAAAAATAATGAAACGATTGGTGTTATTACATTTAATAGTGCCCAAAGAGATTTAATTGAAAATTATATTGATGAAGAAATTTTTAAACGAAGCCGTTATCAAAAGGAATTTGAAGAAGAGTTATTTAGAAGAGATAATGATGAAGATAAAAGTTTGTTTGTTAAAAATATAGAAAACGTTCAAGGTGATGAAAGAGACATTATAATCTTTTCAATGGGTTATGCTAAAGACCATAGTGGAGCGTTAATGCGCCGTTTTGGTTGGTTAAACCATAGTGGTGGTCAAAATAGATTAAATGTGGCAATTACTAGAGCTAAAGATAAAATTTATTTTGTTTCATCATTATATCCAGAAGAGTTTAAGGTTGAAGATTTAAAGAGTTATGGACCTAAATTATTAAAAGATTTTATGCGATATTGTTATTTCATTTCTAATGGTAATAAAGAAATGGCAAAAGTTGTTTTAAATGAACTACATGCAACTGAAAAAGTAAGTAAAACAGTTTTAACTAATAAGTTGGTTGATGAAGTAGAACAAAAGCTATCAAGATTTAATTATAGAATCGATCGTAATATTGGAATTGGGACGGAACAAATTGACCTAGCTTTATTTGATGAATTAAATAATAAATATGTCCTAGGAATTATTTGTGATGTAGATAGTAGTGATAGAAGAATAAATGCTAGAAAAGATTTAATTCATCAAGAAAGATATTTAAAAGCACGTAGTTGGGAAGTCTACCGCATTTTATCTAAAAACTGGTATAGCGATAATAATAAAGAGATTAAAAATATTAGAGATATTTTGAAGAAGGCAAATTAAATGTGACGTTTATTAATAATTGTTATAATTAAAGCGAACAAAAGGAGGAAGTTAAATGAATAATTTTCACACAAACGATCATTTATATATTGATCAAATAACTTTAATAGTTAAAAATGCAGCAGTTTCAATTAAATTTTATGAGGAAGCCTTAGGATTTACTTTGAAAAACCAAAAAGATAACGTTTATACTCTAGGTACTAGTAAACGTGATTTAATTAAATTAATTGAAAATGTTGACGCATTACCAAAAGAACGGACAACCGGTCTTTATCACTTTGCGTTATTACTACCAAATAGACAATATTTAGGTCAATTAACTAATCATTTTTTAAAAACTAATCAAAAATTAATTGGTGGTTCAGACCACGGTGTTAGTGAAGCGTTATATTTAAGTGATCCAGATGGAAATGGTATTGAAATTTATACTGACCGCGAAAGTTTTTTATGGGAATATAACCGTGAAGGCGAAGTTATTATGTTTACTGAGATGATGGACTATGAAGGAGTCATGTCAAATGCTTATAAAGAGCCTTGGACTAAACTACCTGAAGATACAGTAATGGGACATGTCCATTTTCATGTTAATAACTTAGATTTAGGTAAAACTTATTTTATTGATATTTTAGGATTCCAACAAACACTAAATTATGGTGGATCAGCAATTTTTATAAGTGATCAAAAATATCATCATCACGTAGGTTTTAATATTTGGAATGGAATTGAAGCAGAAAGCCGACCATTTGATATGGTGGGATTACAAAGTTTTCATTTAAATGTTCCAAGTAATCAAATAAACGATTTATTAAAACGTTTAGATGACCGAAAAATTAAAGTTAGAGAAGACGAAAATGGCCGTTTTATCTATGACTTAAATGATGTTAGAGTTTACTTTTAGAAAGCGTTTACAAAAAAGTCTAAAATTTTCTTGAAATATGATGTAAATTTGTATATACTAAATTAAGAGAAAGCATCTCAAAAAAATAGGAGGAAAGAAATGAAAAAGTTACTTTCAGTTTTATCAGTTTTAGTTTTAGGTATCGTTTTAGTAGCTTGTGGTGGGAAAACATACGAAGTTGCTATGATTACCGATACAGGTGATATCGATGATGGTTCAT
>DUUA01000228.1 GCA_012841765.1 Acholeplasmataceae bacterium | reverse complement strand
CCATTCTCTCCATATGCCAATGCAGTCCAGTCGATAATAAGCATCGAAACAGGGCTTGATGGGGTCTGGATGTCATATGTATCCGCTTCACCTTCCGCACCGGCAGTTGCATAGACGATATTCTCAAACTGCGCCAAGAACTTATTCAAGGCACTGTCTTTCTTGTCGATCATCATGTATCCGCTTACAGAACCTGTTTTGGTAACAGAGCCTTCTGTGATGGAAGATGTGTTTGGATAATCGCAGTCTGTAGTGGTGTCCACAACGTTCTTTGAATAGTCAATGTTCTTGTCACGTGCAAAACCCAAAGGCTTCTGAGTGACTTCGTACACTGCGTCTCCGCTAGCATCTACAAGGGTTGCTGTCTTTGAGCAAAGGAATGGGAAACCAGCCTTTATTCCTTCCGGAAGCACGCTAGCGCTCTCAGCCTTGCTCTTTATAAAATAGATACTTCCGACCTTTAAGGCACCGGATTCTATCACGTCACCAAACACTGCGAGAGAAGCCAAGCCCATCCCGCCCTCGGTCTTTCCATTATTTATAATTCTCATATCTCTCCCTCCTGTGGGATGAGCCTACAAGTAGGTAACGGTATTCCGTTCTTTTTCTTGTGACTCTGGTTCAAGTTCAATTATGAAGATCAGGGTTACCCTCTGATTCTCCCCGTCAGTAGCATGTGAAAATGATGCGTTTGCAACAAATCTGCTGAATCCAATGTTTTGTCTGTTAAGAAAAGTCCTTAGAGCATCGAAGTATTTCAGGTAGATTGCCGCATCGCTATTTCGTAGGATAAAGTCCACCGTAACAGCCATTCGGCTCGTACCGTCTGAGTCTGCGTCAAAGACTCCTTCGCCCATGACATATACACCAATATTCCTCAGTGTTCCTGCGGCTGTCTGCTGCGAGGTAAGCCCATAACGAACATCATCTATCTTCGAGTCAAGCCCGCACCGCTCAAGGTATTGGACAAATGTTTCCTTTTCTCCAAGTCTTGTGGCATCCTTCAACGCCCAAAAGGTCTTGACTGCAACTGAATTGGTTGGAAATACTTCTGCCATCAGATGCTTCCTCCATCTATAAGTGCCTGACCTTTGACAGACAGTGATTTTTCTGCCTCAGCAACAGTCTTACCCAAGCCAGCCATTACCATTGGAGCAAGCTTAACAGTCATGATCCAAAGTCCTTTCCTTCCATCTTTTGAATTACGCTCCCATAAGTTCATTGGGTACGAAGACAAGTAAGCGCTCTTGGTGTAAGGCCCTTTCGCTTTGAGAGAAAAGTTAACCAGCCTTCTGCCAGTACTGTCGTAATACCCCGATCCTTGGGCCTTCATCAGAGGGGGTTTGCCCATCTTTCTGCGCCAATACATACTGTTGTATAGCAACCCTCCGGAATTTTTAGACTTGTTAAAGAAGTTTGCATACGCAATCTTCCTCGCATCAGCAGCAACATCGCTAACTACCTTGATTCCAGTTTTAGATACCTCACCCTTCAGCTTGTCCAATGCGAGGTATATAGAATCCGTTCCTACCAGTTGTGCGTTTATAACCTGATTTGCCATACGCTAAAACTCCGGCTCTGGGATAGGGTCTGGTTCGGGAGTGATGGGAACTTCAGGGTCGGTGCTAGTGCCAGGGTCTATAGGATCTGGATCGTTGTAGTTGCTCCCTTTAAGGAAGAGACGTACAGGATCCGTACCTGCATAACTCACGACAGAGAACACCTTGCCTTTATCCTCAACCTTCAGCGACCTATAGCT
>DUUA01000089.1 GCA_012841765.1 Acholeplasmataceae bacterium | reverse complement strand
TTTTATTACTATTAACTAATTTTAAATAAGTATAAAAATAATATACAATTTGAGGAATAATTCTTCCAAAATTTATAGAATTTGCTGAACTCAAAATAGACTTTTCAACATTAATTTTTTGAAACAAATCTTTTACGATTTTCTGACAATCATCAAAATTACCATCAACAGCAAACAAAAAACAATTCTCACTTGAAAATTTATTCATTTGTAATTCTTGAAATTTACTTACTCCATATTTAGGATATAAAACTATGACATAAGTATTCTCAACTTTACTAAAACCACTCAAAGCAGCACTTCCAGTATCTCCACTAGTTGCAGTAAGTATTACAGTTTTATTATTTATTTTATTTATTTTTTTTGCTTCATTAAACATTTTTGGAAGTATTGATAAAGCCATATCTTTAAAAGCAAAAGTCTCTCCATTAAATAACTCTAAAATACTAAAATCATCAAAATGTTTTAATCCCACTTGACTAGGAATAAAGTTATCTTGATAACAAGTTTTTATAATATCTGAAATTACTTCTCTTGGATAGTCATCTAAGAATTCGCTAAAAATAATTTCAGCTAATTCATTATAAGTAAATCCAAGCATTTCTTTATTAAAAAACTGCGAATTTATATTTTTTCTTATATATAACCCTCCATCTAAAGCCAAACCATTTAATATGACTTTAGATGCTGATATATTTAGTTTTTTTCTTGTTGAAGTATACATATTTTATTTTTAATACTCAATAATAAAAGTTTTATGTGCGTATTAATTCCTTTCTTATATTAGAAAACAGTATATAAATAAATAGTTATTATATACATTTTACATTATATACACCTTTTTTACAAGAACTAACATAACCATTAATAATAATCTCTTAAAGAATTAAAATAATATATTAATTAAAAAAGAACTCTTTATAAAAAGTTTTATACTTTTTAAAGAGCTCTTTTCTTGAAATGTAATTTTTAATATCGCAACTATCATTCTAATATTATTGGATCTTTTGAAAGCGTCATACTGATTTTTAATTAATAATTTATTAAAGTTACATTAACTATTATTATAACAAGACAATTTTCTATTTTTATTTGTAAAAATCTCCTGGAGCAGGGGTCTTAAATATTATAATTTCCAAAATATCACTATGCTCATTTCTTACATTCATCTTAGTATTAAAAGGGATACTAAGAACTGTCATTGGTGCATATATTTTAACATCTTCATCGTTTAATCCTATTGAAAGTTTTCCTCTTAAAACTGTCATATAAACATTAGCATTAGACTGATGTAAAGGAAGCCCTTCATGTTGAGGGAAAATAGCGTGCATGTAATGCAAATGGTCATTAACAATAACCTTTTCTATAACCTTATTATCTGTTTGTTTTAATTTAAATATTTTCTCTATCATATTATATTTCTCCCTATTTTTCTTTTTTTTGTAAAAGCCTTTTTTCGCCTTTAAGCTCCCGAATAGGCTTTATGTCCTGTGTAATTTCTAATGTTCCTAAATAGTTATTTTCTTTGTCTCTAACTGCAAAATAACGAATATAAACAAACATTGATCCCATATTGATATAAAAGTCTTCATGATCTTTTTTACCACTACGAAAACTTTCTACTATTTCTTCAACAATTTCCACACTTTGAGGGGGATGGCACATGGAAACATGACGTCCAATTATTGTAATTGGTCTTACAAAAATACGTTCTTTTCCTTGCGTAAAATATTTTACATTCCCATCTTTATCAACAAAAGTCATATCCAATGGTAATGTATTCAAAATTGAGTTTAGTTCTATTCGACTTAATGATCCGGCGTCAAATTGAATCTCTCCTTTAATTATGCTTTTTTTAGAATTTTTCTCTTTTTCTTCATCTTCCGATTTTACTGCCCATGACTCCTCTGGTTTTTCAAGAAAATATCCGATTTCATCACTTCCTTGATCAGCTTTAATCCAATCATAAAAAGATAGTGTCTCACTTAATTTAGGCAATAAAATATTATTTTCTTTAATAACCATGTCTTCAATTTTTACTAAAGCAACTTCATACTCTGCTTTTAATACTTTTAAATCTACATCTTTACTATCTAATTTTTCTTTAATTTCTTTTAATTGATTTCTTATTTCATCATCAACACCCCACATTACTTTAGGAATTGAAGTAATGTTTTTCTTTTCCAATCCAGGAAAAAATAAATATTCTTTCCTTGCATAATGTTTAGATATTTCCATTAATCTTTCTGTACCAATACGTAGCATTAAGTGAGACATATTATCAGTTTTTCCAAGAAGTGGTTTAATCTCTTCTTCTATCAAAACAAGCAATTTATCATTTTCATCTTTAAATACTTTTGCTGGATGCCCAGGAATTTCAATAATATCTTTTCTTTTATGGATATCACTTATAGAACCATCAAACACTGCAGCATGAATATCACAAAGGCCCTGAATTTCAATAATAGACATTCCCTCATCTACCAAAGCTTGTTCCATTGCAACAATTTCATCTGTAGAAATCTCCTTGAAATCTCTTTTAAAAATAGCCTTCGCTTCTTCTAATCCCATACCATCATGTATTTGTTTAATCAGTTTTTTCAACTGTTCTTGTCTTACTTTTGAATTATTTATAAGTTCACTCATTTAAAAACCTCCTTTGATTAACTATAGTATATCAAAAGAGGAAAGATTTGTCTGTGATTATAATCACACTATAAAAAAACATAAAAATTTTTATCAACTTTTAAAACCTTTTTTTCTTGCATCACTGAAAGATAACGCGAAAGAGTTTCGCGTCTAATACCAATAATATTAGCTAAAATAGATTTTGAAAAGGGTAGAGTCATTGATTTTGTGTTTGATAACTTATCTCCAAATTTTTGATGTAAATTAAGCAAAGTATTTAAAATTTTCTCTTCTGTATTGAGATTACTAAATTGTGTAATTTGAAATTGGAAAAAATGAGTTCTTGTTATAGCGCAATTTACACAGTTATCTTTAAAAAGATCATTAGAATTATATGCATTTTTAACAGAATATTTATCAATAACTTGTAATTTGGTTTTAGTAAGAGACATTGCTGAAGCAATATAATTATTTTGATCTTTAAGAACTGCAATTAAGGCAATATAATCGCCAGGCCCTAAAATACTTAAAATCTTTTCATCGCCTGATTCATAATATCGATGCATTTTCACATAACCTTCTTCAATTCTATAAACTAAATCAAGCTTTTCTCCTTCAAGAAAAATTACTTGATTTGGTAAATAATGCCTTTCATAATAAGGTAATATTTTATATATACATTTTTTGCAGTATTGTTTCATAAAACCCCCTTAAAAATATAAAAACCAAATTTTTATTAATTGCCAATTGGTAAATTTAACATAACTTGAATATTAACTTTTTTAGGTTCTTCATAAGTATTCATATTTTTTAATTTTTTTTCTAAACTAGGAACCATATCTTTATATTCTTCTAATATATGATTAAGCCTATATTTAATATTAGCAATTGTATTTTTTTTCAGTGAGTAACCTACAGGAACAAATGTTAAATAATCTTTAGATACACCAAATTTACATTCTAAACCAATCTTAAAATAAAATAGGTTTTTACAAATATATGCGTTCATTTCAGAATATCTTTCCTTTAATTTATTTAAATCACTTAATCTATTAATAGATGGAACAAAAGTTAAAAAATCGTTATTAGCAAATTTTTCCCTCATCTCTAATAAAGATAATGGTTTTTTATTAATATCAACAAAAAGCCCATCTGTTGTTGGATCTAACATAATCCATTTTCCCATTCCCTCATCATAAATCTCACACACAACATGATTATCAAAATCATACGGTGAAAAAGGCATAATGCTTACTCTTCTTGCATATATACCTAAAGCTAAACAACATTCTTCTAAAATCTTTGATTTATTTAAACAATTAATCCCTTGTTCATCATTACCAAAACTATATTCTAATAGTTTTAAAGCATTACATTCAATATGGTTATCATACCAGGAAGAATGTTTTAGTTTTGGCGCTAAATAATGTAATAATCTTTTAGCCCTATTAAAACTTGAACCCCGCCCAGCTATTTTATCAAGTTCATATTTTTCTATTAATTCTTGATACTCTATACAATCAAAATCATACTTAATTGGCTTATTAATTTGATTTTCAAAATTTTGATTGTTGAAAAGAATTCCACTATAAATATTTAACAAATCATCAGCAATACTTGATTTTTCTTTTTTAGTCATTAATAACACCTCATATTACTATTATGCCATAAATCGCTAAATTATTAAATGTTTTAATTT
>DUUA01000088.1 GCA_012841765.1 Acholeplasmataceae bacterium | reverse complement strand
TCTATTCCGTTATATGTATCTAAATAAGAAATTAAACCACCTTTAGTTACCAATTCATTTTTAATTTCTTCTTTACCTTCATAGACTCTTAAGACTCCATGAGCAAGAGCTGAAAGTTCATCTTCACCTTCATAAATTTTTAAATTAACAAAATCAGGTAAATATCCTTTTATTAAATTAATTAAGTCTAAGTTGTAACTAAGACCTCCAGTTAGAATAACTGCATCAATCTTTCCTTTTGCCACAAAATATAAACCACCAATTTCTTTTGCTATTTGGTAAGCCATTGCTTTTAAATAAAGCAAAGCTTCACTATTACCATCTTTAATCATTTGTGATATTTCTATTCCGTTATATGTATCTAAATAAGAAATTAAACCACCTTTAGTTACCAATTCATTTTTAATTTCTTCTTTAGTAAACTTATTTGCATAACACAAATCTATTAAATCAAAGATAGGTAAATCTCCAGCTCGCTCTGGTGAGAATGGTCCATCTCCCCCAAGAGCACAATTAACATCTACAACTCTACCTTGTTTATGCCAACCAACTGAAATCCCTGCTCCTAAATGAGCAACGATTAATGACAAATCTGAATAGATTTTATGATGTTCTTCTGAATATCTCTTCGCAATCGCTTTTTGATTTAAAGCGTGAAAGACACTATGTCTTTCAATACCTTTATAACCACTAACCCTTGCAACTTCATCAAATTCATCAATTATTACTGGATCAACAATATAGGCTTCTTTATTTACAGTCTTAGCAAGACGAGAAGCAATAATTCCTCCAAAGTTACAAGCATGAATTCCGTATTTACCAGAAACTAAATCATCAATCATTTCTTCATTAACTAAATATGTTCCGCTTTCAAGTGGTCTAATTAAACCACCCCTACCAACAAAAATATCAATATCTTTTAAATTTATATTTTCTGCTTTGATAAAATCAAGAACAATATTTAATCTAAAATCTAATTGGTCAAAAGCTGTCTTAAATTGTCTAATTACATTTGTATCATGTTTTGCTATCTTTTTTAAAATTAATTTATCTTTTTCAAATATTGCTATTTTAAGCGAAGTTGAACCAGGATTAATTACTAATATCTTAGGATTCATGATACATCACCATCCCTAAAGCTATTGAAAAAAGTTTAGCTTCTGCAGAGTCTGCTCTACTAGTTAGAATAATTGGGGCTTTTGCACCAATTATAATCCCTGCAGTTTCAGCATGTGCTAAAAAGACAGATGTTTTATAAAAAACATTTCCTGCTTCAATATTTGGCATTAATAAAATATCTGCTTTTCCAGCAACTAAACTATTAATTCCTTTATGTTTAACAGCTTCCATTGATACTAAATTATCAACTGCAAAAGGACCATCAACAACACAATCTATAATATTTCCTTTTAAAAATTCTTCCTTTATTATTTGTGCATCAACTGTGGAAGCCATTTTAAGATTAACTTTTTCCACAGCAGAGACAATCCCTACGAGTGGATTCTTGTATCCTAGAGCTTTTGTTAACTTCAAAACGTTTTCTAAAATCAATATTTTCTGATTTGCATCAGGCGCTATATTCATCGCACAATCGGTTGCAAACAAGACCCTATTAAGTTTATGATAACTAAGCAAAGCGACATGTGAAAGCAATTTAGCCTCTCTAATTCCCGTTTCTCTATTGACAACAGCTTTTAATAATATATTTGTGTCTATTAAGCCTTTCATTAAAATATCAGCATTTTTTTCTTTAATTAGTTTAACTGAAAGTTCTGCAGATTCAAAATCATCATTAGCATCAATAATAAGATATGATTTTTCATCATATTTTTTTTCTTCTATAATTCTTAATATTTCCTTAGAATTACCTATTAATATTGGATGAACAAAACCTAATTCTAAGGCGTTATTAACAGCCTCAATTACATATTCATCATGAGCTGCAGCAACAACCAATCTTGCTGCTGCAAGTTTTTTAGCTTTTTTAATTACATCAGAAACTTGTTTCATTTATTTCACCATCTCATTTATATAATTTATACCTGCATCAAGAGCTTTAATATTAATCGCAAGTAAATTACGTTTCTTCTCTCCTAGTATTTTTTCTAAAACTTGGTGAATAACTTTTAATGAAAGTTCTTTATTTAAAGCAAGGTATGCTCCAAGTATTATCATATTGCTAACTCTAATATTACCCAGTTCCATGGCAAGATCATTTGCTGGAACGGGATAAGATCTAATATTATCTAATCTTACTACTTCATCGATTAATGAAGAGTTATAAATAATTTCTCCACCATCAACTACTTTTTCAATAAACTTTTCTAAAGAAGGCTTATTCATAATAATTAAAGTATCAGCTTTTGAAAAAACAGGTGAATTAATTAAACTTGTGGAAACAGTAACTGTACAGTTAGCTGTGCCTCCTCTTGTTTCTGGCCCATAAGATGGATACCATAAAGTATTTAATCCTTCTTCATTGGCAGCGTGGGCAATCATTTGACCAATCATCATAACACCCTGCCCACCAAATCCTGCTACAGTAATTTTTTTAGTTATTTCCATTATCTTCACCTATATCTTTAAAAACTCCAAGAGGAAATTGTTTTACCATTTTTTCATCTACCCATTTCATTGATTGAATGGGTGTCATTCCCCAGTTAACTGGGCAAGTAGATAAAAATTCAATCATTGTAAAACCTTTCTTTTCATTTTGATATTGAAAAGCTTTTCTAATTGATTGTTTAGCTTTTTTTACTTTAGCTGGTGTTGTTAAAGAAACTCTTTCAATATATGCAGCTCTTGGAATAGTAGCAAACATTTCAGAAATCATAATTGGCGAACCATGATCTTCAGCATTTCTTCCAAATGGAGATGTTGTAGTTTTTTGACCAATTAAGGAAGTAGGTGCCATTTGGCCTCCAGTCATTCCATAAATTGCATTATTAACAAAAATAACCGTAATGTTTTCGCCTCGATTAGCTGCATGAATAGTTTCTGCAATTCCAATTGATGCTAAATCTCCATCGCCTTGATAAGTAAAAACGAAACTATCAGGATTCGTTCTTTTAATGCCTGTAGCAACAGCACAAGCTCTGCCATGTGCTGCTTGAATCATATCACAATTAAAAAAATAGTAAGACATTACAGAACAGCCAACACTGGCAATACCAATTGCTTTATCAAGTAATCCCATTTCTTCCATTACTTCAGCAACTAACTTATGAATAATACCATGAGTACAACCAGGACAATAAGTAAGAGTAGCATCAGTTAAACCTTTTGTTTTTTTATAAACTATTTCACTCATGACTTACCTCCTTCTTAAATTTAATAATAGCTTCAACTATTTCTTCTGGTTCTGGAATCATTCCTCCAACTCTTCCAAAGAAGGAAACAGGATATTTCCCATTATTCGCAATTTTCACATCATCAATCATTTGACCTAAACTAAGTTCACAAGACATTAATCCTTTTACTGTACTAGGTAATTCTTTAAAAGCAAGTTCAGGGAAAGGCCAAATAGTAATTGGTCTTAATATCCCAACATTTATGCCTTTTTCTTTTAGCATTTTAATTGAAGAGCGACAAATTCTTGACATCGTACCATAGGCAATAATTACAAACTCAGCATTTTTTATATTAATCATTTCCCATCGTTGTTCAGTTTGAATCATTTCTTGATATTTTTTATTTAATTTTAAATTATGTTGTTCTAAAACTGCAGGATCTAAATAAAGGGAAGTAATAACATTACGCTTACCACCTTTTTTTCCACTAGCAATCCAGTCTTTATTTTTTTCATTTTTTAATTTTACTTCTTTCTCTAAATCAACTGGTTCCATCATTTGACCAATTAACCCATCAATTGCAATCATTACAGGATTGCGGTAATAATCTGCTATTGAAAAAGAAGCTTTGATAATATCAACTGTTTCTTGCAAGTTTTCAGGAGCATAGGCAAGCAAATGATAATCACCGTTTCCTCCTCCTCTTGTAATCTGATTATAATCAGATTGGGAAGGTTGAATTCCTCCAAGACCTGGTCCACCTCTCATTACATTAATTATTAAACATGGAAGTTCAGCTCCACATAAATAAGAAATACCTTCTTGCTTTAAAGCAATTCCTGGTGAAGATGAACTAGTCATAACATGTTTACCAGTGCTTGCAGCACCGTAAACCATATTAATAGCTGCAACTTCTGATTCAGCTTGCAAAAAAACTTTACCATCTAATTTTAAATATTTACTTAAATATTCAGAAACTTCATTTTGAGGAGTAATTGGATAACCAAAATAAGCATCACATCCGCCTTTAATGGCAGCAAAAGCCATTGCTTCATTGCCTTTCATTAATACTTTTTTCATATTTTTACTCCTTAATCTTTTCTACAGTAATTACTGAATCCGGGCACATAATTGCGCAAAATGCGCAACCAATACATTTATCAGGATCAACTACTGTAATAATATTATAACCTTTATTATTAGTTTCCATTTTATTCACCTTTAATATCTTTGTGGGGCAGTATTCCACACAAAGAAGACAACCTTTGCATTTTTCATAATCAAAAGTTACTTTTCCTTTTGCCATTTTATTATAACCACATCTTTCTTAAGTATAGTTTCATGGGGATTATTTCCCCTTGCAACTTTAACTCATTATTAACTAACTCTTCATATACTGCAGTATATACAACTTGTAAATTTAAAGATTTTGCAACTTCTAATATTATTTTTTCACCTTTTAAAATATCTTTAACTTTAGTTTCTCTTAAATAATTACTATTGTTAATTAAGCCACTAACCTTTATCCCTGTTGATGATTCAATACTTTGAATCATCTTAATAATTAAATCTTTTGAAGCTGTGTCTTCTCGATAAACATTTATAACAAGTAATAAATCTACTTCTTCTAATATATATAAATCACTAAATTGTCTAAATATTTTTGCCCCAGTATCATTTCCCCCAAGATCATAAATGGCTGTAATTTCTTTATTATAAAAAGGAAGATAAATATCACTAGAAAGAAAAGGTAAATCGCTTCCTAAAGCATTTTTTAGAGAAGATGAAATTAGTTTAATTTCAAATTCTTTTAACTTTTCTTCTACTTCTCTACTTCTAAAATATGGGTTAACAATATCTAAATCTACTAAAACATTAACTTTTTTATTTATTGCTAAATTCAAAGAAAATTCACTTTTCCCACTTCCATAATGACCAGCAACAAAAGTTATTCTTTTCATTTCTTCCCTAAATAGTTTCTATGGACATTATGAATCTTAGCAATTCTTTGCTCAGCAAATAATTTTGCTGCATCTTGAGTAGGAATATTATTTTCAGTTGCAATCTTAAAAATATCTAATAACCTGTCATATATCTTTTCAACATCTTTCATTACTACTTCTTTATTGTAACCATGTATTTCATGATAGACATTAATAACACCACCAGCATTAATAACAAAGTCTGGAGCATACAAAATATCTTTATCCATTAACATTTTTCCATGTTTTTCTTCATCTTTTAAAACATTGTTTGATGTTCCAGCAATAACTTTAGCTTTAATTGTTGGAATAGTTTCATCATTTAAAACAGCCCCAAGAGCACAAGGAACAAAAACATCCACATCTAAGCTATATATTTCTTCAGGTTTTACAAAGATTGCATCTTTGTAAATTGCTTTAATTTTATTAATATTTCTTGGATTAATATCAGTATAATATATTTTTTTAGCATTAGCATCCACTAAATAATCAACAAGATATCCTCCAGTTTGCCCTACACCTTGAATAGCATAAGTAAATTTAGAAATATCATCAGAGCCAAATTTATGTTTTAATCCTGCTCTAATACCGTGAAAAGCACCAAGTGCTGTAATCGGTGAAGGATTACCAGATTTTCCAGCAAGTCCGACAACAAAATCAGTTTCCATATGGATAAAGTCCATATCGCTAGTTGTTGTATTCACATCTTCTGCAGTAATATATCTACCATTTAAACTTTCAACATATCTACCAAAAGCTCTAAAAAAACTTTCTGATTTAATTTTTTCAGCATCACCAATAATAACAGTTTTTCCTCCACCCAAATTAAGTCCTGCAGCAGAGTTTTTATATGTCATTCCTCTGGCAAGTCTTAAAACGTCTAAACCTGCTTCTTCTTCACTAGAATAATTCCATATTCTTGTACCCCCTAAAGCTGGTCCTAAAGTTGTATCGTGGATACAAGTAATAGCTTTCAAACCTGTTTCCTTATCATAAAAGTAAATTAATTGTTCGTAACCATATTTTTCCAAATAATCAAATTTATTCATAAATTACCCTCTTTTCTATAAATTTGTCATCTTGTATTATTTATTACAATATATTGTACCATAAAAAGTAAAATAATAAATACCAAAGATTTAGAATAAGATTAATAATCAGCGTAGAAATTTATCGAAATCATAAACTTTATTATTGAAAATATATAATACTTTAGTGTTTATATTTAAATCTTTTTACTACATCATTTATTATAATGCTTTAGTTTCAACAAAAAGTTATTTTTAAATGTTTCTGTTCTGCTTTATTTATTTAGAAATTACTTAATACCGAATAAAAAAATGAATGAAAAATAATAAATGTAGCTTTAACATTAATAAAT
>DUUA01000002.1 GCA_012841765.1 Acholeplasmataceae bacterium | reverse complement strand
TGTTTTTAGATATTTCTTAATTTGATAAATATAAAGATATTGTAACTTTTTCTTTATTGAAAGAATTAAGCAAATAGTATATAATAATTTAGAATGGGAGAAAACAACTAATGGAAAATGTAATAATTAATTTTTTTAAAGAGAATAAATTAAAGTTAAATAATAAATCTGTTGTTGTTGCAACATCAACAGGTGTTGATTCAATGGTTCTTTTAAATCTTTTTTTAAAATTAAAAAAACAATATGTTTTGAATGTTATTTGTGCTCATGTTAACCATTTAAAAAGAACACAATCAATGGAAGAAGAAAAATATATTGTTAGTTTTTGTGAAAAAAATAATATCAAATATTATATAAAAAGATTAAATGATATAGATGATGATGAAAACTTTCAATCAGAAGCTAGAAATGAAAGATATTTATTTTTTGACGAAATAATAAAAATAGAAAATGCTGAATATTTAGCTCTTGCTCATCATGCTAACGATAATATGGAAACAATTATGATGAGGATTTTAAGAGGTTCAAATCTTTTGGGATATTCAGGTATTAATCCTATTATTAAAAGAAATAATTACTTAGTAATTAGGCCTTTATTAGAGATTTTAAAAGAAACAATTGTTAATTACGCTGATAAAGAAGAGATAACATATTTTGAAGATGAAACTAATTATGAAGATTATTATACAAGAAACAAAATAAGACATGAAGTTATTCCACCGATATTTGCAATAAAAGATGATGCTAATATTAAGTTTAAAGAGTTTGCAAATAACATTAAAGGGGCATGGAAATTAGTTGAAGAAAAGGTTGATGAATATGTTAACAATTATGTATCTATAAATAATGATATTGAATTCAGTAAAAAAAGTTTTTTAGCAAATGATGTTTTTTTACAAATTGAAATATTATTTGCAGTATTAAAGAAATATAATTTAAGTAAAGAAGCCATTAAAGAAATCATTTCTTTAATTAATTCTAATAAAGCAAATATTAAATCTTTTATTGGCAATAGTTTTACATTTTATAAAGAGTATAATAACATTATTATAAAAGAAGGCTTAATAGAACCTACTAATATTCATTTAGTAATTGATTGCGTTAATAAACATTATTATTGTGACAATATTAGTGTTTTCTGTCAATCAATTGAGTGTAAAAACGTATTAAAATCTAATGAAATATGTTATAATATTAATATGCTACCGGTTACTCTACGCAGTAGAAAGCCGGGAGATAAAATTAAGCTAACCGCTGGGGAAAAGAAAGTAAAAGATTTATTAATAGATGAAAAAATTGGTATTTCCAAAAGAGAGAAAATTTTAATTTTAGAAGATAAAAATCAAAAAATACTTGCAGTTATAGGACTTAAGAAAAGTTTTTATTTAAAAGAAATAAAAGATTGCAATATTGTTTTGAAAATAAATACAGGAGAATAATAGAAAATGGATTGTTTTGTTGAAGAAATTTTACTGAATCATCAAGAAATTGTCGGAAGAAGCAAGGAGCTTGGTCGCACAATTACAAGTGATTACAAATTGAAAACACCAATATTAATTGGGTTATTAAAAGGATCTATTCCGTTTATGGCGGAGCTTATTAAATATATAGATTGCCCGATGGAAATTGACTTTATGAAAGTTTCTAGTTATTTAGGTACTGAATCAACTGGTAAAGTAAATATTAAGTCGGATTTAGCTACAGATATCTCTGGAAGAGATATTTTGATTGTAGAGGATATAGTTGATAGTGGACTTACTTTAATGAAAGTAATTGAAGTATTAAAGGAACGGAAACCAAATAGTATCGAGATTGTTACCTTACTTGATAAAGTTGAAGGAAGAGTTGTTAAAGAACTTACTCCAAAATATATCGGGTTTAGTATTCCTAATAAATTTGTTATTGGTTTCGGATTAGATTATAATGAATTATATCGAAATTTAGATTATGTGGGGGTTTTAAAACCCTCTGTTTATATGAAATAATATTATAAAGGAGACGCTTTTTTAGCAGAATAAATTATGGCAAAGAAAAAAGAACAAAAATTTAAAAGATCCAACCTCGCCCTTATTTTACTTTTAATATTGTTGATTCCTGGTTTGTTTTTATTTATTGGAAATATCACAAATCAACCAACAAAATTAACGATAACAGAGTTTAGGGCTCGAGTAGGCGGAGCTCCCGAATCTTTTACGGAGATATATGCATCTCCTTATACAGGCGATAATGATTCGCTTTACAAAATAACGGGAACTTATTTGGATGGAACTGGTGAAACTGTTATGTTTGTTGTTAACGTACCAAAAGATGAATTTCATCTACTTTCAAAAGAATTTGGTCCTAACACAAAAATTGATTTTAAGACGGTTTCTAATTTTAATTGGTTTAGTATTATTATTTGGGGAGTTATGCCAATATTATTAATTGGTGGTGCTCTATATTTTTTATCAAAATCTTCAATGGGTGGCGGAGCTAATAAGCAGGCTTTTGATTTTGGTAAAAGCAAAGCTATTTTAAGTAAAAAAAGCAAAACAACTTTTAAAGATGTTGCTGGTTGTGATGAAGAAAAAGAAGAAATGACGGAGATAATTGATTTTTTAAAAACTCCAAAAAAGTATTTTGATATCGGAGCAAGAATTCCTAAGGGAGTACTATTAATTGGACTTCCAGGAACTGGTAAGACTTTAATAGCTCGTGCTGTTGCTGGAGAAGCTAAAGTACCATTTTTCTCAATTTCTGGTTCAGATTTTGTAGAGATGTTTGTTGGTGTTGGAGCTAGTCGTGTTAGAGATATGTTTAAAACAGCAAAACAAAATGCACCATGTATTTTATTTATCGATGAAATTGATGCTGTTGGTCGTCAAAGAGGTGCAGGACTTGGTGGTGGACATGATGAGCGCGAGCAAACATTAAACCAATTATTAGTTGAAATGGACGGATTTGAAGAGAATTCTGGAGTTATTGTTATGGCTGCTACAAATAGAGCAGACGTACTTGATCCAGCTTTACTTAGACCAGGTCGTTTTGATAGACAAATTAGAATTTCTCTACCTGATGTAAGAGGAAGAGAAGCAATTTTACAAGTTCATGCAAGAAATAAAAAAGTTTCTAGTAAAATTATATATAATGATATAGCAAAAAGAACTCCAGGATTTAGTGGTGCTGATTTAGAAAATTTAATGAATGAAGCTGCATTACTTGCTGCAAGAGAAAATCGTAAAGAAATTAAGATTTATGATATCGACGAAGCAATTGATAGGGTTTTAATGGGACCAGCTAAAAGAAGCAGAAAATATACAGTTAATGAAAAATGGACTGTTGCATATCACGAAGCTGGACATGCTGTTTTAGGCGTTAAGCTAGAAAAAGCAGACATTGTTCAAAAAGTTACAATTGTTCCGCGTGGAGATGCTGGTGGTTATTCAATGATGACTCCGGAAGAAGAAACGTTCTTACAAACAAGAAAAGGATTAATTGATACTATTACTGGGTTACTTGGAGGGCGAGTTGCTGAAGAAATCATGCAAAATGATATAAGTACTGGCGCGAGTAACGATATTCAAAAAGCAACATTTATTGCTAGAGCAATGGTAACTCAATATGGGATGAGTAAACTAGGGCCGATTCAGTATGAAAGAGGAGATCAATCTGTTTTCTTAGGTAGAGATTATATGTCTGATAAAAACTTTTCGGATCAAGTTGCTTTAGAAATTGATAAAGAAGTTCAATCTATCATTGAAGAGAGTCATAAACTAGCTACTAAAGTATTAACTGAACATAAAGACTTACTAATTTTAATTGCAAAACATTTATATGAAATTGAAACTCTAACAAAAGAAGATATCTATGAACTTGTTGGAACAGGCAAAATAACTTGGTGGGAAAAGAAAAAGGCTAAAGATGAAGCTGAAAGAATTGCGAAAGCAAAAGAAGAAGAACTTCAAGATATTTACCAAAAACAATTAGAAGCAATGACTGAACTAAAGAAATCTCAAGAAGCTAAAGCTGAAGAAGAAAAAGTAGAAGAGAAAGAAATAGAATCTCCAGAAGATAAGAGTAAATAAGATGCGACTTGATAAATTTTTGAAAGTATCACGAATTATTAAAAGAAGAAGTGTTGCTAAAGAAGCATCTGATAGTGATAAAATTTATGTAAATGGAAAAATTGCAAAGCCAAGTACTAATGTAGAAGTTGGCGATATTATTGAAATTAATTATTTTAAAAAAATTGTTAAGATAAAAATCAAGGAAATTATTTCTAGCACTAAAAAAGAAGATGCTTTAGAAATGTATGAATTGATTGAAGCAAAAGAAAAAGACTACTAAAATGTAGTCTTTTTTTGTTTTTCAATGTATAATAATAAGTGAGGTGAAATATGGAAATTGTATTGGGTTCATCTTCTCCTAGAAGAAAAGAATTGATGAAATTAATAGGTTATGAGTTTGTTATTGCTGTTCCTAGTATTAATGAAGAAATTACTGAAAGTAATCCTGTTAAATATGTAAAAACTATTGTTAATAAAAAAGGGAGTTTTATAGCTAATAATTTTCCTACAAGTATTATAGTTTGTGCAGATACTATTGTTGTTAAAAATAATTTGATTTTAGGTAAACCTAAAAATAAAGATGAAGCTTTTGAAATGATTAAAAAATTGCAAAATAATGTTCACTCTGTTTATACTGCAGTATTGATTCAATATGGTAAATATAAAAAAGTTTATGTTGAAAAAACTAAAGTATATATAGATCCTTTACTAGATACGGAAATTGAACAATATGTTAACACAAATGAGCCTTATGATAAAGCGGGTGGATATGCTATTCAAGGAATATTTGGAAAACATATTAATAAAATAAATGGTGATTACTATAATGTAATGGGACTTCCTATTAATATAGTGTATAAAGAAATTGAGAAAATAAAAAAAGGAGAAATATATGAAATTTAAATACTTATTATTAATACTAGTTTTAGCTTTAGTTCTGACAGGATGTGAAAAAAAGAAAATTGTTTTAAATGAAGAATCAAATTTGGTTTTAGAAGTTGGTGATGAAAAAACAATTGACTATAATGTCATCGGAAGTGATGAGGAAACTTACTTAAAATCTAGTGATAGCGAAATTGTTTCTATTATTGGAGATAGAATAATAGCATTAAAAGAAGGGAATGTAGTTATTAATATATTCTTTAAAGATAATGATAAATCATTTGCTTCATTTAATGTTGTTGTAAATTTACCAATTAATGAAAAAAATATTACTATTAATTATGATGATATTTTAAGTTTAAAGATAAATGAAGAGAAGATTTTAGAATATATTGCTATAAATAGTGAAGAAGATGTTATTCTTTCAACAAGTAATTCAGAAATAGTTTTAGTTGAAGGAAATAAAATAATTGCTAAAAGCATAGGAAATGCAGTTATTAGTTTTTCTTTTAAAAATGATTCAACAGTTTATGCTACAGTAAATATTGAAGTTATAAAAACTGAGAATATTATTTGTAGTGAAGAAATTATTAATTTAGAAGTGATGGATGAATATGTTTTGTTGTATCAAATAGTAAATAGTGAACAAAAAGTTGAAGTTATTTCTAGTAATGAGGATATAGTAAAAATTGAAGGAAATAAATTGATTGCTTTGACTAGTGGAACCGTTGAAGTAAGTTTAAAATTTGTTAATGAAGATAAAATTTATTCTACTGTGCAAATAGTTGTGAAAGAAAAGCCTTTAGTAAAGGAAATTAATATTGAAGAAGAGACTATTTCTTTAGTAGAAGGTAGTGAATATGAAGTTAATTATTTAGTTATTAATTCAGAATCTGAAGTGGAAATGATTTCTTCTAATTCAGAAATTGTTAGCGTAGTTGGTAATAAAATAATTGCTAATAAAAAAGGTGATGCAAATATTTCGATAAAGTTTGTTGATGATGAGACAATATATAATAATATTATTGTTATAGTTAGTGAACCAGAAAAGAAAATTTTAATTTTAAATGAAGAATTAGAGTTATCTTTATTTAGCAGTCTTCAAATATTAGTAAAACTTGAATATATTGATGACGTTATTTATGAAATTAGTAATACAGATATTGCTACAGTTTCAAATACTGGTTTAATTACTCCAATAAAAGAAGGTGATTTTATTTTATATATTAAAGATGCTAATGATATATCTATTTCTGTATCAATTGCTTTAAATGTGATGGTTGATCCTTTTGAAATTTTAGATATGGCTCATATTGAAAGACCCATTACTCAATATGTATCTAGTTATGGATATAATCCAGATATTAGATATCAATGGGTTTATGGAAGTGTTAGTAGTTATAGTACAATGAATTTAAATTTAGTTGAAAATATTGTTGATATAACTGATAATATTTATAAAAAAACTACTGCTACTCCTGAAAAACTAACAGTTGCTGAAGGAATGAAATTAGTTAGAAGCGGTATCTTACATGAGAAAACTGAGTATATAACTTATCATGATACAGGCAATCACACTCCAGGAGCGAATGCTCAAATGCATGGTAACTATATGGTTGGAGCAGATAATAAAAATAACAGAGCTAGAAGTTGGCATTATACAGTTGATGAAAATCAGGTAATTCATCATATTCCTGATAACGAAGTTTCCTGGCAAGGAGATAGTTACACTGCCTATGCAAAATCTATAGGCGTTGAAACTTGTGTAGATTTTGGATCTGATTTATATAAAACCTGGCAAAGAACTGGTAAATTAATGGCAGGTTTGTTAGTCAAGCATGATTTAGAATTAACTTCAATAAAACAACATTATGATTGGAATCAAAAAAATTGTCCGCAAACTTTAAGAATGAATAATCTATATAAAGTGGCTATGGGAATGGTTGAAGCTGAATATAATGTTTTAAAATACTTGGAAGGGTATAATATTGAATATGTATCTTTAAATCCTGAATATGTTGATAATACAGGTAAGATAATAAAACTTCCAAGCAAGCCGATGAGGGTAGGATATAAAGCTATAGTAACAAATCCTAAAGGACTTGTAAGTGAAAAGGTTTATTATTCATATTTAAAATTAGAAGATGGTAGTACTTTAAATCCAATATTAACTGATATAGAACTTGCAAATAATTTTGATAATAAAGTTTGGGCGATTGAAGAAATTACTTATAATGTAATTGACCCTTTGGTTAATGAATATCTTGCATTTAGCGATGAAGTAAAAGATTTAGTTCTTTCTTATTCTTTGCTGCAATCTTATGAAATTGGATTGATGGAAGATGATCAATTTGAGACTCCAGTTTTAATATACGAAGTATTACCTGATGGTAATAGTAGCGATATTAAGAATAGTTATATAATGTTATATAATACGACAAAAAATGATTTTATTTTAAAGGATAAATATTTAATTATTTATAATAATACTGTCAATTTTTCTTTAGATGGGTTAATTGAAAATAAAGATTGGTATAAATTTAATGATGATGCAGTTATTAAACCCTATGGATATTATTTAATTCAAACATCAAATATTGAAAGCGAACAATATTCTTCGCTAGCTGATGCTGCGGTTGATTTAGATGTTTCATCTAATATTGTTTTGGTCTTAGCAGATGAGTTAAAAGATATTAGTGAAAAGCAAGACATTGTTATTGATTTGTTAGTTACTAATCAAGAAGCAGTTATAGGGCATCCAATTGTATATAATAATACAAATAAAGCAATTAGCAGAAAATACTTTATGGATACAAATGATTGTAGAAGAGATTTTGAGTTTTCTAATCCTAAACCTATCAACTCAAATAATGATTATTCAATTAAACTATCGATTGATCAAAAACAAGCATTAGTTTTTGATACTAGTGTAAGGTTTTTAGATAAAATTCTTTTCATGAGTGATAGTGATGATATCAATAATTTAATTAGTTTATATGATCTATTAACGGTAAATCAAAAGAAATTGATTAAATTAGGTGATTTGTATAATACTGTAATAATGAGGTGGAATGTAGTTAACAACCCTGATTTAAGAGTTATCAGCGATGCTGTAGAACAAATTCCTAACCAAATTATTAATGATTTTATTTTGCCTTCTCATGAAGGATTGACTTATTCATATAGCACCGGTCAAGATAGTAGTTATTACAATTTGGAAACTGGCGAATATTTAAAGGTAAGTTATGAATATAAACCGATTATTGTAACTCTTTCTTATAAAGATATTACTTATGATATTACAATTAATTTTGGAGTTGCAAAAGATACTGAAACTGTTATTTATGTTACAGGTCCTAAAACAACAGGAGATGATGGAGCAACTGCAAGTGGAGCAGGAACTTATGAAGACCAATTAAATAGTGTTGGTTTTGATAATGTAGCAATAAAAGTAGATAGTAAAGTTTATATTATTGGAGAAAAAGCATATATACCAGTAAATGGGACATGTATTATGAATCAATTAGGACTTGATGAACTAAGACCTTATGGCATAGCCTCTGGAGACGACGTAAAGTATAATCAGGGATTAATAAGAGGTATTGCCACTGGTTATAAAGGCACTGGCGTCTTATATGAAAACATTTCTGATGCGATATTAAGTTTAGATCCAAGTGATACTTATGGTAGAAATAATGCAGGCGTTTATGGATATTTTAAAATAATTTTTAGTTTAAATGTTGATGGAACTTATACTGTTTCTGAAATACTTAATAATAGTGGAACTAATAATACTACAAACGGCGACAAAATTTCATTAGAGCCTGGTCAAATGATTTGGGCTCCCCATACTTATGAAACTAATGTAAAGGGTGGAACTTGGTTAATGAATGGTGGTTTAGGTGGCTCTACTGGGGTTTTAATAAAAAATAAAATAATTGAGGTTATAAAATTTAATAAATAGAGGAGTTTTTTATGAATAATATCAAAGTTATTATTTGGGGTTTTGGGGCAATGGGAAGAGGTATTGCTGAAACATTGCTAAGTAAAACAGGAGTTGATATTGTTGGAGTTTGTGATATTAATCCTGATTTTAATAATAAAAAAATATCAGAAATTTTAGGTTACGAAATTGAATCAAATGTTTTAGTTAATAACGACATTGATATAGTTTTAAATCAAAAAGCTGATATTGTTATGCTTTGTACAGATAGTTTTGTACAGGGAGCATATCCTAAAATAATTAAAATACTCAATAAAAAAATGAATTGTATTAGTACTGCGGAACAAATGGCTTATCCTAAAGCAAGTGAACCTGAACTTACAAAAAAGTTAGATTTAATTGCTAAGAAAAATGAAGTAACAGTATTAGGAACTGGAATCAATCCAGGGTTTATAATGGATCTTTTAGTAGTAGCCTTAACTGGTACAATGACTGATGTTAAGCATATAGAAGCTAAAAGAGTTAATTCATTAAGCCCTTTTGGTCCAACTGTGATGCATGAACAAGGTGTTGGTATTACTTTAAAAGAATATAATAAAAAAATTAGTAATAATGAACTTGCTGGTCATGTTGGCTTTTTTGAAAGCATTAGTATGATTACTGAAGCGCTTGGTTATAAACTAGATGGTTTTAATCAACAGATGAGCCCGATTATTACAAGTATTGATTTAAGCAGTCCTTATGGAAATGCTAAAATGGGAAATTTATCGGGAATCCATATGACTGGGCAAGGGTTGGTAAATGGAAAAGAATTTATAAATATGATTCATCCTCAACAAATAGAACCAGAAATGGTTGGAATAGAAACGGGAGATTACATTAATATTGTAGGCACTCCTAATATTAGTATGCGCATTAATCCTGAAATTAATGGTGGTATAGGTACTATTGCTATGTGCGTAAATATGATTCCTCATGTAATAAATGCTAAATCGGGTTTAAAAACAATGATAGATTTACCGGTTCCCAGAGCAATTATGGGAGATATGCGAGACATGATTGAATAAAATTAAGAGGAAATCTTTTTGATTTCCTCTTTTGTGTGTTTTGTAGAATATACAAAATAATAAAAAAATGTTAATCTATAAATATATTAGGAGGTAAAAGAAATGATTAATAAAGGCACTGTTGTTCAAATTGAAAAAGTTATTTTAAAGTGTACTGAAAGAGCAGAGAATTTACCAGAGGATACAAAAAAAGTTCCTTTAAAAATGAGAGTTAAGGGTAAATTACTTTTGGATAGTAATTTAGATGCTTTTGTAAAGATAATTACTCAAACAAATAGAATTGAAGAAGGTTATTTAATTATGAAGGAACCATATTTCGAACATAGTTATGGTTTATATGTAAAAGTTTTAGAAAAAGTAAAAGAAATTATTCTATTTGAAAATGAGGAAATTTTATGAATAAATCATATAAAAGCGTAATGTCCAGAAAATCTGAGATTATGAAGAATGCATTAAATCTCGATTACACTAATTTTGAAAAAGCTGGAATATCTTTTGATTATGAAAAAATGATGAATTATACAAAGTATACTTTGGAAGATGTTAGAGAAATTCAACTAGATAATAATATTGGTAATACTCCTCTAATAGAATTAAAAAGATTAACTAAATACGCTCGGAAGTTTGCAAAAGATGGCTATGGAGCAAGAATATTTTTAAAAGACGAAGCGGCTAATTTAAGTGGGTCATTTAAAGCTAGACGAGCAGCAATGAGCATTCATCAAGCAAAAAAGTTAGGGTACAAAGGAGTAATTGCCGCAACTAGTGGAAATTATGGTGCAGCTGTGGCTGCACTAGCCGCAAGAGCTGGGCTTAAATGTATTATTGTTCAAGAGTGTTTTGATTCAAAAGAAATCGAACAACCAGAAATTACTGAAAAAGCAAGAGCTTGTGAAGCATATGGTGCTGAAGTAAGGCAACTTTCTGTTGGACCGGAATTATTTTATCAGCTTTTAGTTTTATTAGAAGAAACAGGATATTTTAATGCTTCTCTTTATTCACCATATTGTATTATGGGGATTGAAACTTTAGGTTATGAAATAGCTTCTGAAGTTAAAGAAAGATACGGAAAATTTCCAGAAGTGGTTATTTGTACAAATGCAGGTGGTGGTAACTTAACCGGAACGGCTAGAGGGTTAATAAAAGCTCAAGCTTCAGAGACAAAAGTTATAGCAGCAAGTGTTGATTTAACTGGTCTTCATATGGCTAGCGATAAAGATTTTAATAAAAAATCATTTACTACCGGGCATACTGGATTTGGTATTCCTTATACTACATTTCCTGACAGAAGCGATGTTCCTAGATCTGCAGCTAGACCTCTTAGATATATGGATAGATATTTACTCGTTAATCAAGGCACTGTATTCTTTATTACTGAGGCATTAGCGTTGTTAGAAGGAATGGAAAGAGGACCAGCTGGCAATACAAGTTTAGCTGCTGCCTTTCATTTAGCTCAAGAAATGAAGGAAGACGAAATAATTGTTGTTCAAGAAACTGAATATACAGGAGCCGGGAAACACGTAAATGCACAAGTTTCATTTGCGATTGGACAAGGAATAAAAGTTAAAATAGGGAATCCATTAAATGAAATACCCGGGAAAAATTTGATTTTTCCTAAAACCGGAAGATTGGTAAAGACAAAAGAAATATCCTTAACTAGTTTAAGAAAATCCTATTTAAAACACTATAAAGGGACTAGATTATTAGAAACTGATTATCAATATTTATCAGAAGAATTAAAATGTAGTAAAGAAGAAGTTTTGAAAATTATGGAGGAAATCAATGAAAAGTAGAAATGATGATTTTATAAAAAGAAAAGAACATTTAACTAAGCTAAGCAAAGAAGAATTAAAATGTTATTTTTTTGAATTAACTGATAAAATTTTAGATCCACTTCTTGATTTAGCTTATGAGTACACCACACCAGCAATTGAAAGAAGTGTTTTGATGAGAATGGGATTTTCTAGTTTAGAAGCTAAAGGAATTACTGAAAAAATATTTGAACATAATTTGTTGCAACATGGAGCTGGACATTTAGTTTATATATATGCAAAAGATAAAAAAATGAGTATTCGAGATGCAGGATTAAGTATTTTGGAAACAGATGCAATTTTATATCTTTTGGAGGTGTTCAATTGAAACCTAATGTTAAATTAGATATTAGAAATATCTTAACTGATTTAGATAAATATCGTCCAAGGAGAAGGGGATGGACTTGGAGAAAAACCAAACCACAACAAATAGGAGAATTTAGATATGAACAAGTAAGTGAAAATTTAAAGAATTCTATTCCTCTACCTGGAGCTAGATACATAAAAAATATTGATCCTCAACCTGATGCTGTTATTACATCTGAAATTGCCTCTGGACGTTTTGAAGATGATATTAGAAGAATGAGAATGGCAGCATATCATGGTGCTGATCATATTATGGTTATTAGAACTGCAGGACAATCTCATATTGATGGTTTACTTGAAGGAACACCTCAAGGAGTTGGTGGTATTCCTATTACAAGAAAACAAGTTAGAGCTCAGAGAAAAGCATTAGATATTATTGAGGATGAAGTTGGAAGACCAATTAATTATCATTCATATGTATCTGGAGTAGCTGGCCCAGAAATTGCTGTAATGTTTGTTGAAGAAGGCGTAAATGGGGCTCATCAAGACCCTCAGTACAATGTTTTATATCGTAATGTAAATATGATAAGAAGTTATGTTGATGCAGCAGAAAGCAAAAAAATCATGGCATATGGAAAAATGGCTCAAATTGATGGAGCTCATAATGCTAATGCTACAGCGAGAGAAGCTTGGAAAGTAATGCCTGAACTTTTAGTTCAACATGCTATAAATAGCAGAATGAGTGAGAGAATTGGTATATCACCAGATTTAATTTGTCTTTCTACCGTTCCACCAGCTGCTTCTCCAAGTCCAGATTTAAAACTTAATTTGCCTTATGCTATCGCTTTAAGAGAATTTTTTGGTAAATATAAAATGAGAGCACAGATGAACACAAAGTACATATCTTCCTCTACAAGAGAAGCAACTGTTACTCATGTTTTAAATTTATTAATTTCAAGAATGACTTCAGCTGATATTCAGTCAACCATTACCCCAGACGAAGGTAGGAATGTTCCTTGGCACATGTACAATATTGAAGCTTTGGATACAGCCAAACAAGCATTGGTTGGATTAGATGATTTAATGAGTATGATTGAGTTTAAAAAGGAAGGCTATTTACCAGATAAAGTAAGAGAAATACAAGAACGTGCTGTATTAATGTTAGAAGAAATTATTGAATTGGGTGGGTATTTTAAAGCTGTTGAAATGGGTATGTTTGTAGATAGCGGATATTATCCAGAAAGATGTGGAGATGGAATATCAAGAAAAATTGAAGGTGGTATTGGCAACAATTCTATTATTAAAAGATCTAAAAATTATCTTGCTCCAGTAACAGCTCATTATGGTTATAACAATGTTGCTCAATATAATAAAGATTATATTAGTAACCCAGCAAAGTTGATTGGAAAATCAACATTTGAGGATTCAGATTTAATTCAATATATTGATGAACTAGATGAAAATGATAATGTAAATCTTAGATTAAATGAAAATGAAAAATATAGAAGTGAATCATTAATGAAGCCAGAAGTGCAATGGCTTGGTGATGGAGTGATTACTTTTGACTTAGTTTTCCCTATCTCAAGAGAGATTGCTGAAGAATCAGCAATGGTTATTGCTAGAAAAATGGGTTTACTTCAAGCGGAAATCATCCATGTTGAAGTTTTACACCCAAGTGAGGGAACAAGAGTGCAAGTTAAAGGAGTTGTAAATTTTGACATTGATACTTCTAAAATCGTTATTCCTAAAAAAGAAAAGTTATTGGAAGATGATGAAATAATTAAATATGTTAAAGAAAACAAATTAAAAGTTGTTGCTGGTACTGGTGGTAATGACGAACATAGTGTTGGTATGAGAGAAATTTTAGATATTAAACATGGCGGTATTGAAAAATACGGTTTTGAATATGTATATTTAGGCACTAGTGTAAGTATTGAAAAGTTTATTGATGCAGCCATTGAAGTAGATGCCGACTGCGTTTTAATATCTTTAATTATTTCTCATGATGATATACATTATAAAAATATGAAAAAATTAAATGATTATGCAATAGAAAAAGGAGTTAGAGATAAACTACTATTAATTGCTGGTGGTACTCAAATCACACCCGTTTTAGCAAGAAAACAAGGAATTGATCAAGGCTTTGCTCGGGGAACCTCCGGAAAGGATGTTGCTAGTTTTATTGTAAAACGGCACCAACAGATTAATGAAAGTTGATTGTTTAGTTGCTGAAATTGGTAGTACTACAACAATAGTAACTGCTTTTAATCTTCATAAAGGACCAGCAACTTATATTGAAAAAGGCATGTCAAAAACAACTGTTGAAAGTGATGTTACTATTGGTTTACTTGCAGCAATTAGAGATTTAAAAAAGAATTTAAATATAAATGAATTAGTTTATGATGAATTTTTTTCATCTTCAAGTGCAGCAGGGGGATTAAAAATAACAGTTCATGGCCTTGTTTATGAAATGACAGCTAAAGCTGCGAAAGAAGCAGCCCTTAATGCAGGAGCAAATGTTCACTTGATAACTGCTAATTTATTAGATGAAGATGATATTTTAAAAATTAAAGAGATTAATCCTAATATTATTGTTATTGCTGGAGGCACAAATTTTGGAGAAAAGAATGTATCATTTTCTAATTTAGAAAAAATTATACCTTTAAACATTCCAATTATATATGCTGGAAATATTGCAAATCATGAAAAAATTAAAAGATTATATAATGAAAAAGTTACCATTGTTGATAATGTTTATCCTCGTGTTGACTTTATGAATATCCTCCCTTTAAGAGCGGCTATCTATAATATTTTTGAAAAAAATATTATTTATGCAAAAGGAATGCAAAATATTTTTAAAATGATTAATGGAACAATTATACCAACTCCTGGTGCTGTTATGGATGCTACCATTATTTTTGATGAACAATTAAATGGTGTTATGAGTATAGATGTTGGGGGTGCTACTACTGATATTCATTCAGTTTGTGATCCTAAACCTGAATATCTAAAATACAATGAAGGAGAACCTAGATTTAAAAGAACCGTTGAAGGTGATTTAGGCGTTTATGTTAACCGAAAAAATGTTCTGAGCCTAACTAATAAACAAGTGATTTCATCAAAATTAGATTTAGATTATCAGGAGATAATTGATATTATAAATAAAGAACCTTTTATTCCTAAAACTAAAAAGGGGAAAAAAGCGATTGATTATTTAATTAAAGAATGTGTTTTTCAAGCTCTAGATAGACATATAGGAGATATAAAAAGAGTCTTTACTACAAATGGTTATAAAGTAATTCCTGAAGGAAGAGATGTTAGCCAAGTTAAAACTATATTTTTAACTGGAGGAGCTTTAAAATCAATCGATAACCCAGAATTAATAATAAAAGAATATATTAATAAAAATAAAACTAAATTGGTTTTTGGGCAAGAAGTGAAAATATATCTTGATAAAGACTATATTTTTGCTTCAGCGGGAGTACTATCGCATAAATATCCAGAAAAAGCGAAAGAGTTATTATTTAACTCTATAATAAAGGGTGATTAAATGAGTGCTAAAATACATATTAATTTAATGAAATTTGAAGAAAATATTGATTTTTTAACAAATAAATTACATAAAAATGGTATTAATGTATTTGCTGTTTCTAAAGTGTTTTGTGCTGAAGAACCTTTGATAAAAATATTAGACCAAAGCAAGGTAGATGGCATTGCTGATTCTAGAATACTAAATCTTAAAAAAATTATTTCAAAAAAACCCAAAATGTTGCTGAGAATTCCAGCATTGTCTGAAGTTAAAGATGTTATAAAATATGCAAACATATCCTTAAATTCAGAAATAGAAATTATTAGAAGTTTAAATAAGATTGCAAAAGAAGAAAATATAATTCATCAAGTTATTTTAATGATTGATCTAGGGGATTTACGAGAAGGAATATATTATAAAGATTTTGATTACGATATTATTAATGAAATTTTACTATTGAAGAATATAAAACTATTGGGAATTGGAACTAATTTAACCTGTTATGGTTCAGTTATCCCTACTGAAAGCACTTATAAATTAATAGAAAATATTAAAAATAATATTGAGAGAATTTATAATTATAAATTAGAAGTTATCAGTGGTGGGAATTCATCTTCAATATATTTGCTTAATGGAAACATTCCTAAATATATAAATCAATTAAGAATAGGAGAAGGATATGTTTTAGGTAGAGAAACTGCATATGGAAGAAAAATTAAAGGAATGAATGATGATGTGTTTACTTTAAAAGTTGAAATAATTGAATTAAAAGAGAAACCAACTTTACCAGTTGGTTTGCTTGGTGTTGATGCTTTTGGAAAAAAAGTAATATATTTAGATAAAGGGATCATTAAAAGAGCCATTTTAAATGTTGGTAAACAAGATGTGTTTGATGAATATTTAATTCCCCCTAAAGGTATAAGTATTATTGGTTCTAGTAGTGATCATTTAATTGTAGAAATTGAAAATGGAAAATATAATATTGGTGATAAAATAATATTTAAATTAAATTATGGGGGAGTTTTAGCTTTAATGTCATCACCATACGTGGAGAAAGTTTATGAGTGAAATATATAGACAAACTTGGGCAGAAGTTAATTTAGATAATTTAGTAGATAATTATCAAAATATAAAACTATTAATGGGCAATAAGACTATTATCCCAGTGATTAAGGCGAATGCATATGGTCATGGTGATATTAAAGTCATGGAAAGACTTTATAAAGAAGGTGTACGGATATGTGCTGTTTCTCTTTTAGAAGAAGCTATTAAGATTAGAAAAAGATTTCCTGATATAATCATTATTATGTTAGGGCCAGTTTTGGAAAATGATTTAAAGGTGTGTTCAAGCAAAGAAATAGATATTACTATTTATAATCAAGAAATATATAATTTAATAATAAATTTTGAAGGTAAACTTAATTGTCAATTTAAAGTTGATACAGGAATGTCTCGATATGGTATTAAAGATTTTGATTTAGTTGTTAGAATGGTAAATACTTTAATGAGTAAAACTAATATTAATTTAAGGGGAATTTATACCCATTTTGCAACTGCAGAGGATAATAAAGAGTTTTATAATAAACAAGTAAAAATGATGCAATTAGTTTTATCAAAACTAAAGAAAGTACCATCTATGGTACATATGTCAAATTCAGCATCCATTTTACAATATGAAAAGGATTTTGATTTTACTACTCATGTTAGATTAGGCATTTCTTTATATGGCTCACTACCAATAGTTTCAGAGTTCAAGTTAAAACCAGTTATGAAATTATATTCAAAAATAGTTCAAATTAAAAAACTAACTCAGGGAGATAGTTTAGGTTATGGAATAACTTATAGGCCTAAAAAAGATGTTTATATAGCAATCATTCCCATTGGTTATGCGGATGGTTTATGGAAAGCGTATAAAAGGGGTTATGTGGAAATTAAAGGAAAAAAATATAAAATAGTAGGTACTATTTGTATGGGAGCTTGTTTTATTAAAGTAAATGAAGAAATAAAAGTTGGTGATATTGTTACTATTTTTGGGGGACTTATTAGTATTGAGGAAATGGGTTTAATATTAAAAACTAATAGTTATGAAGTTTTAACAGCAATTTCCTACAGAGTACCAAGAGTATATAGAGAGGAGAAAAAATAAAATGATAAAAGTAAATTCCGAAATTGGAAAACTTAAATCAATATTATTACATAGGCCAGGTAAAGAGTTAGAAAACTTAACTCCTGACCTTTTAGAAAAATTGTTATTTGATGATATACCATATTTGAAAGTTGCTCAGGAAGAGCATGATGTTTTTGCTGAAACCTTAAGAAATGAAGGTGTTGAAGTTTTATATGTAACTGAGATGGCAGCAGAAGCATTAGAGGCTCATCCTGAAATTATTGCTGATTTTATAAATGTTTTCATTGAAGAATCTAATATTAAATCAAATTCAATAAAACTAAAATTGTTTCAATATCTTACTAATTTAACACCAAAAGAAATGATTTATAAAATGATTGAAGGTGTAAAAAAACAAGAAATAATTTTAGGAAAGAAAGGCTCAATAATCGATATGTTAGAAGATGAATATCCATTTTATACGGATCCGATGCCTAATATTTTGTTTCAAAGAGACCCTTTTTCTAGCTTAGGAAATGGAGTTGCAATAAGTAGAATGCACACTGATGCTAGGCAAAGAGAAACAATATTGTCTGAATATATATTAAAATATCATCCACGATTTTATAACAAAAACCCTAATTTTTATTACGAAAGATTAAATAAATATTCTGTTGAAGGAGGAGATATTTTAGTTTTAAATAAAAATGTTATTGCTATTGGAATTTCCAGCAGAACTGATCCAAGAGGAATTGAAAAACTTGCTGAAAAGATTTTTAGTGATGATACTGATTTTAATACAATTTTAGCTTTTAATATACCAAAGATTAGAGCTTTTATGCACTTAGATACTGTTTTTACTCAAGTTAATTATGGAATATTTACCATACATCCTGAAATTGAAAAAGTGTTGACGGTTTTTGAAATCGAAAAAACAGGGAAAGGAACTTTTAATATCACAAAAGTTATTGAACCATTAGAGATGATATTATCAAAACACTTAGAAAGAGAAGTATCACTAATCAGGTGTGGTGGGAAAGATATTATTACAAGTATTAGAGAGCAATGGAATGATGGTGCAAATACTTTAGCAATATCACCAGGAAAAGTGATTGTCTATGATCGTAATTATGTAACCAATAGATTACTAACAGAAGCTGGGATACAAGTTTTAGAAATAAAATCTAGTGAATTATCAAGAGGCAGGGGTGGGCCTAGATGTATGGCAATGCCTTTAGAAAGAGAAGAAATATAAAGGAGTAAAAATATGAAATTTAAAAAGAGCAACTTATTAACCCTACTTGATTATTCTCCAAAAGAGATTAATTATTTGATTTCTTCGGCAAGAAAACTTAAAAAAGAAAAACGAAAAGGAAAAATAAATAAAAGTTTATTTGGAAAGAATATTGTTATTCTTTTTCAAAAAGATTCAACAAGAACTCGTTGTGCTTTTGAAGTTGCAGCAATGGATTTAGGAATTGGAGTAACTTATATTGGTCCGACAGGTTCACAAATGGGAAAAAAAGAATCTGTGAAAGATACTGCCAGAGTGCTAGGTAGAATGTATGACGGCATTGAATTTAGAGGATATTTGCAAAATGATGTGGAGATTTTAGGAGAATACTCAGGAGTGCCTATTTGGAACGGATTAACTGATGTATATCATCCAACACAAATATTGGCGGATTTACTGACAATAACAGAAAAGTTTAAAAAATTAAAAGGAATAAAAGTAGTATATTTAGGCGATGCAAGAAATAATGTTGCTAATTCTTTGATGATTGGTTGTGCAAAAATGGGAATGCATTTTGTCGCTTGTTCTCCAAAATCTTTATGGCCAACATCGGAATTAATTAATATTTGCAAAGAGATTGCAATTCAAACTGAAGCAGTGATAGAGTTTAGCGAAAAGCCTTTAGAAGCTACAAAAGATGCAGATGTTTTATATGGTGATGTCTGGGTATCAATGGGGGAACCAAAAGAGGTTTGGAAAGAAAGAATTCAGCTTCTTCATTCTTTTCAAATAAATAAAACATTGATGGATAATGCAAAAGAAAGGGCAATTTTTATGCATTGTTTGCCTGCTTTTCATGGTAAAAATACTGAGATAGGACTAGAAATTGCAACTGAATATGGAAATCTTTATAAAGAAATTAAGAACGGAGAAATGGAAGTAACTGATGAGGTTTTTGAATCATTAAAAAGTGTAGTTTTTGATGAAGCTGAAAATAGAATGCATACTATTAAGGCTGTTATTTTAGCAACTTTGGGAAATTAGCATGGGAAGAATTGTTATTTCTCTGGGAGGAAATGCTTTAGGTAAAAATCCTAAAGAGCAACAAAAATTATTGGAGAATGTAGCTTTAGCCATTGTTCCATTGATTGAACATGGAGAAGATATTGTCATTGTTCACGGCAATGGACCACAAGTAGGAATGATTAATTCAGCTTTTGCTGATTCAATTAATTCACCATATATGCCTTTTTCTGAATGTGGGGCAATGTCGCAAGGATATATTGGCTTTCATATACAAAAAGCTTTGCAAAATATTTTGAAGAAAAGAAATATTAATAGAAATGTTGTTACTGTCATTACCCAAGTTCTCGTGAACAAAAACGATCCTGCATTTTTATCTCCTACTAAACCAATAGGCAAATTTTATAATGAAGAAGAGGCTAAATTATTATTCCATAATAAAAATTATGTTATGAAAGAAGATTCTGGTAGAGGATATAGAAGAGTTGTTGCTAGTCCGAAACCATTAGATATAATTGAAAAGAATAGTATTTTGAGTTTACTTAATAATCATCATATTGTTATTGCTGCTGGTGGTGGAGGGATACCTGTAATTGAAAGCAGTAAACAATATATAGGAATTGACGCAGTTATTGATAAAGACTACGCAAGTGCAAAAATTGCTGAAATTGTAGAAGCAGATCAATTAATTATATTAACAGCAGTTGAATTTGTGTATATAAATTTTAATAAAGAAAATCAAGAAAAACTAACTAAAGTATCAGTAAAAACGTTACAGAAATATATTGATGAAGAACAATTCAAAGAAGGTTCAATGTTACCAAAAGTACTTGCTTGTATAGATTTTGTAAAAAAAACAAAAAAAGTTGCAATCGTTGCGTCTTTAGAAAACGCTAATTTAGCGTTTAAAAATCAAAGTGGAACTCAAATTATGTATTAAAAAAAAGGAGATTTTTTAAATCTCCTTTTATTTAGTAATATATTTATT
>DUUA01000087.1 GCA_012841765.1 Acholeplasmataceae bacterium | reverse complement strand
TTTAATTATTACTAATTTTTCGCCTTCTGTTTTAAGGGCTGTTTTAATGTATTATTTAGTTATAATAAATAGAAGGTTTAATTTATATCTTTCTTCACTAGATATTGTATCTATTATTTTTATAGGTCTATTAATATATAATCCTTTTTATCTAGAAAATCTTGGATTTGCTCTTAGTTTTTTAATGGCTTTTACGATAATTTTAATTTCTCCATTATTAACTAATAAAAATAATACTTTTCAAGTATTTATTATTTCTTTGTCTGCAGTAATTATTACACTCCCACTTGTTATTAATATTAATCACCAAATAAACTTATTAACTCCTTTTATTAATATTGTTTTTATAGTTTTAGTTGGAGAAATAATGATGCCTTTAGCATTACTTTCTTTTGTTTTTTTTCCATTTAGTTATTTTTTTAATTTTGCTTGTAAGTCTTTTATTAAGTTAAGCACTTTAATAGCTCAATTTTTTTGTATTAATGTCAAGTTTCCTTATTTTTCAATTTATTATTCTCTTATATATTACGGATTAATAATAATCTTGTTAATGATTTATAAAAACTTAAAAAGAAGATATCTTCTTTTAGGAATTATAATCTGTTTCTTTAGTTGTTTTATTTTATTTAATTCTGTGAATCCCTTTTTAAAAGTAGTATTCTTGGATTTGTATCATGGCGAATCAACAGTAATTACTTATGGGTTTAAAACAATTATTATTGATACTGGTGATGGGAAAAATAATGAAGTAACAAATTATTTACTGAGAGAAGGTATTTATAAAGTAGATTATCTGATTTTAACTCATAACCATAATGATCATAACGGTGAAGCAGGATTGATTATTAGTACTGTTAAAGTGAAAAATACAGTTATGAGTTTATATGATCCAAATAATTATTTATATACAAATAATATTCATTTAGAAAAAGAAATGAAAATAAATTTTAATAAAATGGAAATATTAATTATTCCACCTTTTTTTGATTATCCGAAGGAGAATGATAAAAGTTTAATTACTTATATTGAAACAGATATCAAAATGTTGTTTTTAGGAGATATTGAGGAAGATGGAGAAAAAAGATTGAATGAATATAAATTTAATGTAGATATAGTAAAAATTGCTCATCATGGAAGTAAAACTTCAACAGGAGAATCATTTTTAAATACTGTTAATTTTAAATATGCTATTATTCAGTCGGGTAGAATTAAAAAGTTTGGATTTCCTCATCAAGAAGTTATTGAAAATTTAAAATATTATAATAAAATTATTTACCGAACAGATTTAAACTATACAATCACTTATAAACATAAGCGTTTTTTTACAATGAACAATTAATTTTAGATAGATATAGAAAAGTAAGGTATAATATGTTAAAATAAAAATAGATTAACTTGTAGGAGATTATAATGGAAGATTTTGATAACACTATAATAGAAGATAAACCAGTAAAAAATGTTTTAATGGAAAGTAGAAAATATGCATATATAGCTTTGGGACTTGGTGCTTTAAGTTTGTTATTGTCATTAATATGTTTTGTTGAATATGTTTTTAGTATTTTAAGTATTGTTTCTGGTTTAGGAGCATTTGTCTTTGCAATGTTAGGAATGAGCTCAGATAAAAAAGGAAGAGGTTATTTTGGAGCTATAATTGCCATTATTGGAATTGCGATATCTTTATTTTTATTAATTACATCAGTTAAAAGATTTCAAGAAGTTTCAAGACAAGCAAATATTACTAGTGAAACTGTGGGAATATACTTAGTTGATAAAAGGCCAGTTGATTATGATTATAATTTAGATGCAAGACTTTTTATTTTACAAGGAGCGTATTTATATGATTATAATGAAGAAGAGATGCAAGATTTTAATAGTAAATTAAATGATAAATGGAATAAAGAAATAGTTAGTAATGATTTAAAATTTTATTTAAAAGATTTTTTATTAATACCTGAAGAATTTCTAGCAGAAGAAGGGTATTATATATATTACAATATTGATGCAAATGATGAATCTTTTGATAAAGAAGCTTTGTATTATGATTTTGTTTTTATTTATTTTGATAAATATAATAAATTTGAACATGATTTATATTTATATACTTTTGAAAAATATCAAAATTATACAGAAACTCCACCGGAGGATATTATTGTAGAAGAATAGGTGAAAGAAATGTCAGGAAATATTTATCTTTTTATTGGCGAAGAATATTATTTAATTAGGTCGCGAATAAATAAAATCATTAAAGATTCAAATGCTGGAGAATACAATGCAACAAAATATGATTTGGAAGAAGTAAATGTAAGTGAAGCTATTCAAGATGCTCAAACTTTACCTTTTATGTCAGATAGTAAAGTTGTAGTTATAAAAAATCCAATTTTTCTAACATCTCAAAAAGGAGATGTTTCACAAAATGTTAATAGTTTTATTAAATATCTTCTTAACCCTGCACCAACTTGTACTTTAATAATTGATGCTTTTAATCTAAAATTAGATGAAAGAAAAGATGTTGTTAAAAAATTAAAAAAAGTCGCTATTTTTAAAGAATGTAAAGCGATGACTAATGTTGAATTTAAAGGTTGGTTGCGTAGAAAGTTAGAAATAAACGGGATTAAAATATCAAATGAAGCAATTGATGCATTTTATGAAAGAGCTGGAAATAATTTGGAAAATGCTGAGAATGAAGCTGATAAATTAATTAGTTATGTAGATCTTACTAAAGAAGTTACAACTGAAGATGTTTTAAAATTAGTGATAAAAGAAATGGATACAAATGTTTTTAGCTTAAGTAATGCAATAATAGCTAAAGATAAAGAAAAATCACTTAATGTATATAATGATTTACTTCTTTCTGGACAAGATCCTGTAACTTTACTTTCTTTAAGTAGCAGGGCTCTAAGAGAATCATATTTAGTGCAACTATTATTGCAAGAAAACTATTCACAAGGTGAAATTGCTAGAGAAATGAGAGTATCAAATGGTAAAGCTTATTATTTAATGAAAAATGCTAAATCCCTAGTGAAAGAAAATGTTGAGTATTTTATTCACCGTTTTGCTGAACTGGATTATAAGATTAAAAGAGGCTTGATTGATTCAAAAACAGGATTTGAATTTTTGTTATTTGAAATATAAAAAAAGTCGCAAGTTTTGCGACTTTTTAATAATAATAAAATTATGCCATTTTGTTTAATAACAATGAAAGACGAGATTTGTTTCTTGCAACTTTGTTTTTATGATAAATGCCTTTTGATTCAGCTTTATCAAGTTTTTTGAAGGCAAGATTGTATGCAGTTTTTGCTTCTTCAAGGTTACCTTCTTTAACAGCTAATTCAAATTTCTTGATTGCTGTTTTAAGACCTGATTTAAAAGAAGCATTTAGTAATCTTTTCTTTTCATTTGTTAAATTACGTTTAGCTTGTTGTTTAATGTTTGCCATTTAATTTATCCTCCGAAATTCGTATGTGTTATTATAACAAATTTAAATGTATAAATCAAGTTATAAATTTGATAATATACTAAACTATTTTTATAGGGAGTAAATAATGAAAAAAATAAATATAATTGGGGCTGGAGCGAGCGGAATGTCTTCGGCTATCTACTTAAAGAGTAGAAATAATGATTTGGATATTACTATTTATGAGGCTGATGATCGAATTGGTAGAAAAATATTAAAAACAGGTAGTGGTAAATGTAATATAAGTAATACTTTAATTACACCTTATGGTTATAATAATCAAGAATTTATTTCTGAGGTTCTAAATAATGTTTCTATGGTTGAAGTTTATCGATTTATAGAAGATGAACTTGGAATAATGTTAAAAAGCGATAGCGAAGGTAGATTATATCCTTTTAGTGAATCTGCGAAAAGTGTTGTTGATAGTTTTAAAAGAAGATTAGAAGAACTAAAAATCAAAATTATTTATAATTGTTCTGTTGAAAAATATAATCAAGAAGAAATATATATTTTTGCTTGTGGCTCAAAAGCTCAATCGAATTTTAACGGTTATCAATTAGTTAAAGATTTAGGCCATACTATTAGTAATCTAATACCAGGACTTGTGCCTATAAAGATTAAAGAGAAAATACCCCATTTAAGGGGTATAAGAGTAAAATGTAAAGCAAAGATAATTAATAAGAAAGATATTCTATATGAAGATATAGGAGAAATATTATTTAAAGATGATGCTTTATCTGGTATTCTTGCCATGGATTTATCGAGATATTATTCTCAGGGGAGTTTTATTTCTTTAGATTTAGTTTATGAAAAATCTTTAGAAGAATTGAATACATATTTTAATAAACATAAAAAAATGGGACGAACAGAAGAAGAAATATTACTAGGAATGTTTCCCAAAATGGTTGCTATGGAAATTCTTAAAAGAAAAGAAGATGTTGTTTTTACTTCTAAAAACTTTAGTTTTACAGCAATAGGGCTTAATGGTTTTAATCAAGCACAAATTGCTGTGGGGGGAGTTAATGTGAATGAAGTCAATAATCATTGTAATTCTATTATAATGAAGAATGCATACATAATTGGTGAGATGTTAGATGTTGATGGTAAGTGTGGAGGTTATAATTTATCATTTGCGTTTTTGTCTGCTTTAGCTACAGCTAAAGATATTCTAAAGAAAATAGATTAATCTTACAATGTTTATGCAATTATAGTATAATAAGGCAGTTAATTGTTTTATGAAAGGAGGTAAACTAATGAATTTACCTAATAAACTTACGATGTTTAGAGTTCTTCTAATTCCTGTTATTATTGTTATTTCATTAATTAGTTCGCTTCAACAAATTTTTATTTTTTCAGAAGTTACTGTTGGTAACTTTATAATTTTAATTATTTTTGGGATTGCTTCATTTACTGATTTTCTTGATGGTAATATTGCTAGAAAAAGAAATTTAGTAACAGAATTTGGAAAATTTATGGATCCACTTGCTGATAAACTACTTGTTATTTCAACAATGCTGATTTTGTTAGAACAAGGAAAATTCCAAGCATTTAATTTTGGTTTGGGATTTATTTTGATTATAATAATAGCAAGAGAATTTATTGTTACTGGGATTAGATTGTTAGCGGTACAAAATAATGTTGTAATTGCAGCAAGCAAACTTGGTAAAGCTAAAACTGTCAGTCAAATGTTTATGGTTATTATTTTATTATTAGAATGTCTTCCATTTTCTTTACTTGCTGGATCTAGTAAAGATATTACAAGTTTAGTAATAATTAGCATAGCTGGTATATTGACTTTAGTTTCGGGAATAGATTATTTTATAAAAAATAAAGAAATAATATTAAAATCAAAATAGGGAGAAAACTATGAATGAAGTAAAAGAAAAAGCTATACAAGAGGCTTTTAAACAAATAGAAAAACAATATGGAAAAGGTTCTATCATGAAAATGGGGGAAAAAGTTTATGACCAATTAGATGTGGTTTCATCTGGTTCTTTAAAATTAGATATGGCCATGGGAGTTGGGGGATATCCTCGCGGTAGAATTATTGAAATATATGGACCAGAAAGCAGTGGTAAAACAACGTTTGCTCTTCATGCAATTGCTGAAGCACAAAAAGCTGGCGGATATGCAGCATTTATTGATGCTGAACATGCACTTGATCCTAGGTATGCAAAAGCTTTAGGAGTGGATGTCGATAATTTAATTTTGTCGCAACCTGACACTGGTGAACAAGCTTTAGAAATTGCTGAATATTTAATTAGAAGTAATGCTGTTGATATGGTAGTTATAGACTCTGTTGCTGCATTAGTTCCTAAAGTAGAAATTGATGGTGATATGGGAGCTACTCATATTGGGATGCAGGCTAGACTTATGAGTCAAGCAATGAGAAAATTAAGTGGAGCAATTAGTAAAAGCAAGACAATTGCAATATTTATAAATCAAATTAGAGAAAAAGTTGGCGTCATGTTTGGAAGTCCGGAAACTACATCCGGAGGAAGAGCTTTGAAGTTTTATGCTACTATTCGTTTAGATATTAGAAGAATTGAACAAATTAAAAAAGGTGTTGATATTGTTGGTAACTTAACGAGAGTTAAAGTTGTGAAAAACAAAGTTGCTCCACCATTTAAGTTTTGTGAAGTTGATTTAATATATGGATTGGGAGTTTCTCGGGAAAGCGAAATTATCGATTTAGGTGTTGAAAAAGACATTATTCAAAAATCTGGTTCTTGGTATGCTTATAAAGATGAAAAGATTGGTCAAGGAAAAGATAATGTTAAAAACTATTTAAATGAAAACCCAAATTTAATGAAAGAAATTACAGAAAAAATTTATATTGCTTATGGTTTAGGAAAAGAAAGTTAAAACTTTCTTTTTTTTGATATTTAAACATACTTGAGCGGTCTAAATAAAAAACTAAAGGTTTGACTAGAGAGTAAAAATGTAGTATAATTTAATTTATAAAAGAATATTATAAAATATTTAATATAGATCTAATAAAATAAATGGAGGAAAAGATGAACTTAGGAAATTTCCAAGCACTAGGTGCTGTTGGTATTATTCTTATTGTTCTAGGATCCATTTTGCTATTGGGCGGCGGATTAGCAGTCGGGTTATTTATTATTCGCTCCAGATTAATAAGAGCCGGTAAATCTGCTGAAACCATCATTGAAGAAGCAAAAAAAGCTTCTGATGAACAAAAAAAGATGATGGTTTTAGAGGCAAAGCAAGAAATTCATCGTTTAAAACAAGATTTTGACAAAGAAACTCGTCAATTAAAACAAGAAACCGAAAAAGAAATTAAAGAGAGAAAACAGACTATTAATGAAATGGAAAACAAGATCACTCAGCGTGAAGAACGTATTGATCGCCGTTCTGATAATCTTAGTCATCGTGAAGAATCTTTAAATCAAAAGGAATTGAAAATTGAACAACAAAAATTGAATCTTGAGAAACAAACTAGCAAGATGGAAGAAATAATTCAGGAACAAAACTTTAAACTATTAGAGATTTCTGGATTAACTGTAGAACAAGCAAAAGAAATTATTATTGCACGTGTAGAAGATGATATGACAACGGAGATATCGAATATCATTAGAGAAGGTGAAGAAAAAGCTAAATCAGAAGTCGATAAAAGAGCAAAAGAATTATTGGCAACTGTTATTCAAACTTATGCAAGCGACATTGTTGCAGAAAAAACAGTATCGGTAGTTGTATTACCGAATGATGAAATGAAAGGTCGAATTATTGGCCGAGAAGGAAGAAATATAAGAGCTATAGAAGCTTCTACAGGTGTTGACTTAATTATTGATGACACACCAGAAGCAGTAGTGGTTTCATCTTTTGATCCTATAAGAAGAGAAATCGCTAGACGAACTTTAGAAGCTTTAGTATCAGATGGTAGAATTCAACCAGCAAGAGTAGAGGAACTAGTTAGTAAATTTCAAAAAGAGATGGATAGCGAGTTAAAAGAAGCTGGAGAAAAAGCAGTATTTGATACAGGGATCGGCAAAGTTCATCCAGAACTTATCAAAATTTTAGGAAGATTAAAATTTAGAACAAGTTATGGACAAAATGCTTTAGCACATTCAATTGAAGTTGCTTTCTTATCAGGGAAATTAGCAGCAGAAATTGGTGAAAATGAAATTTTAGCAAGAAGAGCGGGATTATTTCATGATATTGGAAAAGCTATTGATGCTGAAATGGAAGGTAGCCATATTGATATAGGAATTCAAATAGCTACAAGATATCGCGAAAAGCCAGAAGTATTAGATGCAATTGCATCGCATCATGGCGATAAAGAAGCTACAACAATCATTGCCCAGTTAGTTGCTGCTGCAGATACATTATCAGCTGCAAGACCAGGAGCAAGAAGAGAATCATTAGAAACATATATTAAAAGACTTACACAACTTGAAGAGTTATGTAATGAATTTAAAGGTGTTGATAAAACTTACGCATTACAAGCAGGAAGAGAAATTAGAGTGCTAGTAAAACCTGAGGAAATTAATGATGCTCAATCTCATAAGTTAGCTCGAGATATAAAAACTAAAATAGAAAATTCACTTACTTATCCAGGAACAATTAAAGTAACAATTATTAGAGAAACAAGGGTAAGCGAAGTCGCAAAATAAAAAAGAGTTTAAAGAGTTTAAAAACTCTTTTTTTTATGCTATAATTAGGAAACTAGAAATGGAGTTAAAAATGAAAATTCTTATTGTTGGAGATATCTTTTCTAAAATGGGGAGAGAATCTTTTGAAAGAAATTTTAAAAAATTAAAAAGAGATGAAAATATTAATTTTGTTATTGTTAATGGAGAAAATGCATCTCATGGGAAAGGTCTTAATGAAAAACATTACAAATGGTTTATGGAACTGGGTGTTAATGTAATTACAATGGGAAATCATACTTATAGTAATAGAAACATCTATAACTATATTGATGAGTCTAAAACAATTGTAAGGCCTGCTAATTTTGCTGATGATTTACCTGGGGTAGGTTATACAACTAAAAATTATAATGGTATTAAAATCACAGTAATGCAATTAATGGGAAAAGTCTTTATGAACAACCCTAATGACCAAGATCCTTTTGAAAAAACTCAAGAATTGTTAGATAACATTGAAAGTGATATCTTTATATGCGATTTTCATGCAGAAGCAACAAGTGAAAAAATAGCTTTTGGTCATTGTTTTGATGGGAAAATGCAAATAATTTATGGTACCCATACTCATGTTCAAACTAATGATGCAAGAATTCTCCCTAAAGGAACAGCGTACATTACAGATGTTGGCATGACTGGTGCCAGAGATGGAGTAATTGGAGTTGAAAAAGGGATTATTATTGATCGTTATTTAAAAAAATCATCAAAAGCTTTTGAGCCTGAAGATAAAGGGAAATCTCAATTTTGTGCAATCGTCGTTGAACTTGATGATAAGACTTTTAAAAGTCAAAGTATAAGAATAATTAATATTATAGAGTAGGATTACTATGGAAAAAGAATTACCAAATATAGAAACAGAACGTTTAATATTAAGACAAATACAAAATAGTGATGCTCAAGATTTATATGAGTATTCAAAACAAAAAATTGTTGGAGAAAATGCTGGTTGGAGTTTTCACCAAAGTATTGCTGAATCTAAAGCGATTATTAGATTGTTTAATGATAAGAGGCATTTTGGTCAATTAGGAGTTTATGCAATTGTTTTAAAAGAAAACAATAAAATGATTGGCACTATCGAACTTCATACATATGTTAAAGGCCATAAAGCTGAATTAGGGTATGCACTTAATCCTGCATATTGGGGAAATGGTTTTGTTGTTGAAGCATCAAAATATTTAATAGCTTATGGTTTTGATGTTTTAAGACTAAAAAGAATCGAATGTTACACATTTGTTGAAAACATCAGGTCAAAAAGAGTTTGTGAAAAGTTAGGATTAACTTTTGAAGGAACAAGAAAAAAAGCCTATCAATTATATGATGGCTCTATTCATGATGATATAGCTTATGCAATTATAGATGATGAATATTATAATAGAATTAGAGAAGAAAGTTGGTTTTAAACTGTCAAAGTTGCTCGATAACGTATATTCTCTTTTTCAAAATATATATTTTCTAAAGGTATCCATTCATTAATATATTGTTGAAATTTAAGGGGCGTTTCACGCTCTTTTAATCTTTCTATTTGGATGTGTTCATCAACATCTAAATATATTGTTGCATCGTAATAATTAATTAATTCTGGATGCATACAATAAACACCTTCTATAAAAACTATGTTATTAACTTTAACAATTGTTTTTTCTTTATATTGTTTTGTTTTACAATTATAAGTATTAAAGGTAATTGGTTCATTAACGTTAATTTTTTCTAAAACTACTTTCAAAGCTTCATAATTAATATTACCACCAATTTCTGCTAATCTTTCTTTAGTTTTCATTTTATCATCTAAAAAGAAATCATCAACATGGATTACAGTAGAATCAAAAGATTCAAGCAAAAGCATCGCAATAGTTGATTTTCCGGATCCACTCTTTCCTTCAATTGCTATTTTAATTGTTTTGTTAGAAAACTTTTGTTTTAAAACAAAATTCTTGATATTCATAAAACGCATTTCATCGGTAATAAATTGCTTATGAATTAATCTGTATGCTGGATGATATGTTTTAACAAATTTTTTAGAATGATGAATTAAAGGATAACCATCAGATATATATTGCTCAATATATTTTTTTGCTTCTTTAGTAGGTAAGTTTATTTTCCTTTCTTTAATTAACTTATTTAAAGTATTTAACTTCCTTTTAAAACCTTTAGAACTACCTTCATAGTTATTTGTAGTATCAACAAAAGAATTGTTTAAATATTTTAAATTAAAACCCATTTTATCGTATGTGTATAAATTAACTTTTACTAAATCATTACTAATAAATTCATATAAATCTTGATTATTATCATGATTTTTTTTTGCTTTGTGTAAATCTCTAAGCAAATAATCATAAGATATTTCAGAATCAGGAATTTTTCTTTCTCTGAAAAATTCACTTTGTAAAATAGTTCTTACATAATCATCAATTTTACTTTTAGGGTATTTTTTAAAAAAATATAATAATTCTTTTTCCATAAATGTTCACCTACACTTAATTAAATGTTAACATAATATTTAATACTGAGCAATCATTATTGAAAATAATCAGGATTTATGGTAAAATTACTAAATATCAGAGGTAAATATGAGAAATGAAACTAAGAAAATAGTACTTACAAGTTTATTTATTGCTATTGGTGTAATTTTACCAACAGTATTTATAAATCAACAAATTGCTGCTATGTTTTCACCAATGCATATTCCAGTTATTATAAGTGGATTTTTACTTGGTTGGAAATATGGTCTTCTTACTGGAATGATTACACCAGTTTTAAGAAGTTTAATTTTTACCATGCCACCTTTAATTCCTATAGCTTTAGCAATGTCTTTTGAATTAGCTACTTATGGATTAATTGCGGGGCTTTTATATCAATTTTTACCTATTAAACAAATAGTTGGTAAAATTTATATTTCTCTTTTTTCAGCAATGATTATTGGGAGATTAATTTTTGGATTAGTTATGAGTGTATATTTTAGTATGAATAATAATGTTTATACTTTTAGTGCATTTATAACTACTACAGTAATTACTGCTATTCCAGGGATAGTGTTACAACTTATATTAATTCCAGCTTTGATATTATATTTAAATAAAGTGTTATTACCAAATGAGGAGATAAAAAATGAAAAAAAAATATAGTTCTTTTTTTGAACCATCTTTAAAAGATGCACGAAAGAGAATACATAAAGATACTGCAATTATTAATTTTCATCTAGAACCTAAATATTTAAATTTAGGTAAAGACAAGAAATATTTACTAAAAACATACGGTTGCCAAGCAAATCTTGCAGATAGCGAAAGAATTGCAGGTTTACTTGAAGCAATGGGATATCAAGAAGTTTATGAAGATAATGATGCTGATCTAATTTTATTCAATACTTGTGCGATTAGAGAAAATGCTGAAGAGAGGGTATTTGGTGAGATTGGAAGAGTAAAAAGTTTAAAAAGAACAAATCCAAATCTTTTGATTGGAATTTGTGGTTGTATGCCTCAAGAAGAAAAAACAATTAAAACTATTAGAGAAAAGCATTCTGAAGTTGATCTTGTTTTTGGGACTCATAATATTTTTAGATTGCCAGAGTATTTATATGAAATACAAGAAGAACGTGGTAAAGTTCTTGAAGTTTATTCATATGAAGGTGATATTGTTGAAGACTTACCGGTAAAGAGAGACCATAATAAAAAAGCATGGGTTAATATTACCTATGGCTGCGACGAGTTTTGTACATATTGTATTGTTCCTTATACTAGAGGAAAAGAAAGGTCAAGAAATCCAGACGACATTATCAAAGAAGTTAAAGAGTTAGCTTTAGATGGTTATCAAGAAGTTACTTTACTAGGACAAAATGTTAATTCTTATGGTAAAGATTTAAATATAGGTTATACATTTTCTAATTTATTAAAAGAATTACAAAAAGTAGCTATCAATAGAATTAGGTTTACAACTTCACACCCAAAAGATTTAGATATTGCTACAATTGAAGTAATGGGTAAAAGAGGAAACATTATGCCTCATTTACATTTACCAGTTCAATCAGGTAGTAATGCCGTCTTAAAAAAGATGAATAGAAAATATACTAAAGAAGATTATATTGCTTTAATAAATGCTTTAAAAAAATCAGTTCCAGATATTGCTATTACTACAGATATTATTGTTGGTTTTCCTAGTGAGACAGAAGAAGATTATTTAAAAACTTTGGAATTAGTTAAAGAAGTTGGATTTGAAGGTGCTTATACTTTTATATATTCTAAGCGAGAAGGAACTCCAGCAGCAAAATATGAAGATGATACATCAGATGAAGTAAAAAAAGAGAGATTACAAAAATTAAATAAATTAGTAAACGAAGGTTTTTTAAAGGGAAATTTGCGCTTTGAAGGCGAAGTGGTAAAAGTGTTAGTTGATGGTAAAAGTGCAAAAAATGATGAAATGATGAGTGGATATTCTGAACATAATAAATTAGTTAATTTTGAAGGTGATGATTCATTAATTGGAAAAATTGTTAATGTCTACATAGATAAAGCATATACTTGGCATTTACGAGGAACTATTATTAAATAGTTTTATTGACATATTTACTCAATAAGTTTACAATATAAATTATAGAAAATAAATATCTTCAGGGCAGGGTGTAATTCCCAACCGGCAGTAAAGTCCGCGAGCAGAAATGCATGAATTGGTTTAATTCCAATACCGATAGTATAGTCTAGATGAAAGAAGAATAAACATTCATATTGAATGGTCTTTTTGCTCGTGAAGTTATTTCATGAGTTTTTTTTGGAGGAAAAGATGAATAAACAATCAAAATTTATTAAAAAAATGTCTTTAATAGCAATTTTAGCTGCTGTATCGTTTGGGTTATATTATATTAATTTTCCAATTCCGTTTTTATTTCCGGGTTTTTTAAAAGTTAACTTTTCTAATTTACCAATTCTAATTGGTGGATTTACTTTAGGGCCAATAGCTGGAGCTGTTATTGTAGTAATTAGGTTTTTAATTAAATTACCACTGTCAGATACTATTTTCGTAGGTGAAATAGCCGATCTTATTATTGGATTTGCTTCTGTGATTCCTGCAGCAATAATCTATAAACACAATAAATCAAAAAAAGGTGCTGCTATGGCCCTTATTGTTAGCACATTATTCTGGATAGCATCAAGTATGGTTGCTAATATGTTTATTTTAATACCTGCTTATATTAAAATGTTTTTTAATGGAAATATAACTGCTTTTGTTAGTACTCTAAAAATTATCCCAGGAGTTAATGAAACCAATTATATGAGTAAATATATACTATGGGCTGTTATTCCTTTTAACACTATGATTTCTGTTGTTGTTAATGTTATTACTTATACTGTGTATAAAAGACTTTCGTTTTTAATCCATAGTTTTACTGGAGATGAATTAAAATTAAGTAAACGTCAAAAAGAAAAAGTTAGTACAAATAAAAGTGTTGTTTTTATAGATGACTGGAAAGAATATTTTAAAAAATATTTTCTTTGTGGAATAATTTTGATGATTATATTATTAATTGCTTCATTTATAACTGTGTTAATTAGCATAAATGCTACAAATTTAACTGTTACATATCTTCTTTTAAAAATATATTTAATTGGTATAGAACTTGTTGCAGTTTTATTAATCGGGATATATGCATTTTTTAGGTTTAAATCTTATAAAACTTATGAAATTAAAGAAAATAACGATTTGGATGATTTGTAAATAATATAAAAAAGCTCTGCAATTCGCAGAGCTTTTAGTTTATTTAAATTTGACTATTTTATTTCCCAAAATCTTATTTTGAGTTTCTATATTTCTAATTTGAGTAAGATGAAGTTCTTTCCCAACTTTTACATATCTTTCTTTTTCTGATAATTGTTCTATTGTTTGATGAAGTTCATCATCATATGAAAAAATATAACTTGTTTCTGTTTCTTCAAATGTTCCAGTATACGTTTCTTTATTTTTATTAATATGTGTTCTTTCAATGATAAAACTTTTCTCTTTTTTATTTAGTTTTAATGTATAAGGTGAAAAATCATTTGTGTAATCTAATTTAGAAAATTCTTCTTGATTAACATTTTTAGAATATTCAAAATGTTCAATACAATTATAAGTTTTAATATTTTTGCTACAACCAGCCAAAGCTAATGGAAGAAGTAGTAATGAAATTATTGCAATTATTTTTTTAGTCATGATATTATCCTTTACTTATTTATAAAATCTTCAAATTTATTAACTTTTTCTTTTTTACCAAAGATATAGATATCATCTTCTGGTAAAACAGAATCATCACCTGTTGGTGGGAAAACACGATTTTCTCTTTTGATTAAAACTAAGTTCACACCAAAACGATTTCTAGAATCAATTTCTTTTAAAGTTCTTGGGATTGCATTCTTACTAACCTTAATATCAACTATGACATAATCTTTAGATAAATTATAATAATCTGCAAAAGTGTCTGATGCTATTCGATTAGCTAAACGAACTCCAGCCATTTGTTGAGGAATAATAATATCTGTTGCTCCAATTAAACGCATGACTCTTTCATATTTGTCTTCATCAATTCTGACAGTAATCTTGGGAATATCCATTTCTTTTAAAGTAATTGTAGTTATTAAACTGGCTTGGAAATTAGTTCCAAATGATACGACTGCATGATCAACGTTATTTATTCCTAATTCTCTTAAAGCAGAAGCATTTGTTGAATCACAAATAAAAGCACTATTGACAAACTCTCCAGCTTTTGCAACATTTTCCCCATCTAAGTCTACAGCAATAATTTCAACATCCATCTTACTTAGTTCTTCTACAAGAGCTAGACCAAATCGGCCTAACCCTAAGACAGCAACTGATTTTTTCATAATATCCTCCAATTATCCAATGATAATTTTTTCTTCTAGGTACTTAATTTGTCCTTCATTTTCAACATTCCATGATTTATTTAAAACACTAATTACAGTTATAGGCCCTAATCTTCCAAATAACATTGTTAATGTTATTAGCAATTTACTAATCCAATGGAGTCCTTGAGTAATACCCATTGAATTACCCACGGTGCCAAATGCTGAAAAGACTTCAAAAACAATTCTTTGATAATATTCACTTTGGGTTAAACCAACATCATTAAACTTTTCAATAAATGTAATAAACAATATAATTGTAATAATAAAAGAAAGAGATAAGATAATTAACGCAAAAGCTTTAGCAATAGAGCTTTTCGATATTTCTCTTTGATGGGTTAATGTTTTTTTACCTCTTGCAAAAGATGTTACATATTTATATAAAGTATAAAGAGTTGTCGTTTTAATACCACCACCAGTACTTGCTGGTGATGCTCCAACATACATTAAGACACAAACAATTAATGCACCAGCATTAGTTGCAAGTCTCCAGTCAAATGTAGAGAATCCGGCAGTTCTAGCAGTCGTAGATTGAAAGAAGGCTTGTAACCAAGTCATATTGCTTCCTTCAGTAATTTTGAATAAAATAGTTCCAGCAATCAATAATATCAAAGTTGTTTTTAATACTATTTTCGAGTGGATTGATAATTTACTCCATTTTTTATGTTTTAATAAATCATAAATTACGATGAAACCAATACCACCAGCTATTATTAGAAAAGAAGTATTCAATGTTAATAAAATATTATCTTTATAAGCCATTAAAGATGTGGTTCCTAAAATATCAAATCCAGCATTATTAAATGATGATGCAGCATGGAATATACTTACCCAAATTGCTTTAGAAATAGCAAATTCTTGTGAGAAAACAATAAAGTTAATTAATGCTCCAACAATCTGCACAGAAAAAGAAATCATAACTGTTGATTTTAATAATCGTACTAGTCCAGATACTGAATTTTGATTTAAAGCTTCTTTTAAAAGATACCTATCGCTAATGCCTATTTTCATACCTAGTAAGTAAAAAGCAAATAATACTAAAGTTACAAAGCCTAAACCACCAATTTGAATTAATAAATAGATAGTGATTTGACCAAACAAGGTATAAGTTGAAGCTATAGATTCAACGGAGACTAATCCAGTAACACAAACTGCTGACGTTGCAGTAAAAAGCGAATCTATATAACTTAAGTTATAATCTTCTTTTGTTGCAAAAGGAAGCATTAAAAGAAAAGATCCTATTAATATCATAGCTGCAAAGCTAATTATTATTATAATGTATGGAGATAACTTCTTTTTTTTCATTATGCTACTCCTATTAATGAATTATTATATCATTAAATACTGTTTAATGTCAATGTATGGAAAAGGCAAGATTTCTAAATTTAATTTAGTTAATAGTGAAGGTTGTATATTTCTTGATACATTAATTACATTTGGAATAATATTAAATATTATTATATAAAAAACATATTTTATGCTACAATTATAATTGATTGGTATTTTTTATTATGTATTTATATGTTATAATAATTGGAAAAAAATAAAAGAAGAAGTGTTTTTTTGTTAACTTATTACTTCTAATAAAAAAGGGGATTTGAATGGTTAATTTTATTATAATGTTTCTAGGTGGAATAGCTATATTTATTTATGGTATTACAAATTTAAGCATTCATTTAAGGGCTCTTTCTGGTAGCCGTTTCAAAACTTTAATTGTCAAAGTAGTAGATAATCCTATTTTGGCTATTTTAATTGGCGCATTGGTTACTGCTGTTATTGGATCTTCCTCAGCGATACTTATTTTAATTATTGGTTTAGTTAGGGCTAGATTTATAACCTCTAGACAAAGTGTTGGTTTAATAATGGGAGCTAATATTGGTTCAACATTTTCAGCATTTATTGTTAGTTTACCTGTTGGTAATTATAGTTATGCAATGTTAGTTGTTGGTATCTTATTATTATTTTCAAAAAATAATAAAGTTAAAAATACTGGCGGAATCATATTAAATCTTGGGCTGTTGTTTTTAGGTTTAAATGTGATGGGAGATGGCGTTCTTCCTTTAATTCAAACTGAGTTTGCTACGAATTTATTTTATAGGTTTTCTGAGGTTTCATTTTTAGGCACTGCTTCCGGATTTCTTTTTGGAACAACATTTACAGCTATTATCCAATCATCTTCTGCTGCAAGTGCTATTGTTCAAAAATTATATTCTTTAAATGACCCACTAAATAGTATTGTTACAATATCTTTAAGAGGAGCTTTACCAATGATTATTGGTGCTAACATTGGCACTACTATTACAGGACTATTTGCTTCACTAGGCGGGAATGAAGAAAGTAAGCGAGCTGCTTTAATTCATATTATTTTTAATGTTGTTGGTGCATTAATTTTTCTAATTGGCATACAACCTTATTATTTATTAATACAAACTATTGAAAATACATTTTTAACACAATATTCAATGGTAACAATAGCCATTGCGCATTTAATTCAAAACGTTACAACAACTCTGATTTTGTTTTTCTTTATTAATCAAATCGTAAAATTAACTGAACGTTTAATACCTTATAAAAATGGTAAAACAGTTGAAATAGTTTTTGATGAAAAAATAATTAAACAATCGCCGTTAATAGCTCTTGATTTAAGTAAAAAAGGAATTGATAATCTAACAAATTTAGTTTATAGTTATTTTCAATTAACTAAAGGTTATTCTTTTATTAATAACTCTAAAGATTTTATAGAAGCTAACAATTTTGAATTAAATATTGATGAGCTTGATGGTCAAATTCATAATTATTTAATAAAGATTAATCGTGGTGGTATTGTAGGAAAAGAAATAAAAAATATAACAAAGTTACTTGATATTACTAGAAACTTAGAAAGAATAGGAGATCATTTAACTAATGTTGTTGAGTTTTTTAATACAAGATATGAGGCTAATCATGAACTTTCGGAACCGGCCCAAGAAGAATTGCATGAAATTTATAAAGTATTAAATGAAATGTTTGAATTAGTAAATCAAAGTATTTATAGTAATTTTAAATTTTTGCCATATAAAGTAAAAAGATTAGAAGCAATAATTGATAATTTAGAACAACAATCTAGAACAAATTATATTCAAAGATTAAAAGATGGTAAGTTTGATTTTTATCAAACGTCAAATTACTCTGATATTTTATCTGATTTAGAAAGAATTGGAGATCTTTTGAATAATATTGCTAATGTAATAATTGACGAAGTACCAATAAAAGTAGAAGCTACTGGGTTGAAAAATATAAATTAAGATTTTTGTTTAAGTGGGAAGGTATTCCCACTTTTTTATTTTGCAAATATTTATTTGAAGTATAAATTGCATAGAACTTAATCAGAATATTGCATAGAATAATGTTTAATGATATAATCAAGTTGTAAATACCATAAGGAGGTAAAAAGATGGTTTTTAAATATTTCAAAAGTGTTAATTTCAAAAAAACACTAATGGTTTTTGTGGCAATCTTTGTATTATCAATGGTTCTTATTGGTTGTAAAAAGATTGAGTTAGAAAATGTAATTTTAGACAAGGAGAATGTGGAGCTAACAGTGGGAGAACAAGTTACTGTTACTGCAACTGCAGACCCATCTGATTATGAAATCAAAGATATTACTTGGAGCATTGATGATCCGAGTGTTGCAACTGTGGTTGATGGGAAAATTACAGCTGTTAAAGAAGGAGAGACGACATTAAAAGTTGAAATTGGTGAAAAGTCCGCTTCCATTAATGTCAAGGTTCTAGCTAAGAAATTTAATGTTTCTTTCAATGCAAATGGTGGTTCAGAAATTAATTTACTAAAAGTTAAAGATGGTGAAAAAGCAGTTGAACCAACAAGCCCTACTAAAATTGGTTATACATTTGAGGGTTGGTATAAAGATTCTGGTTTAAATAATGTTTTTAGTTTTTCTAATACTATCATTACTGAAGATATAATATTATATGCGAAATGGAAACTTGCTGAATATAATGTTATGTTCGAAGAAAATGGGGGAACTGAAGTTGCAGCCATTGGTGTTAATCATGGGAATAAAATCAATCCTCCTGAAACACCAATAAAAGTTGGATATACTTTTAAAGGTTGGTTCATCAATGAAGATTTAAGTGGAGAATTTAATTTTGAAACGGAAATTTCAGGATCAATAACTCTATATGCAAAATGGAGCTTAAATGAATATGTTGCTGTTTTTGAAGAAAATGGTGGAAGTACAGTTCAAGATGTTACTATCAACCATGGAGAAAGAATTACAGAACCAGAAGTTCCTGTAAAATCAGGTTTTACTTTTGAAGGATGGTTTATTGATGTGGCATTAAAAAATCAATATAACTTCGCAACAGATGTTACAGAAGGGGTAACTTTATATGCTAAATGGGAACCTGTTGTATATTTGCTTTCATTTGAACTTGATGGTGGAAGTTTTGTAAACGAGTTTACAGTTACTGAATACACAGTTTTAACTGATGCAATAACAATTCCAGCAGCAGTTAAACCTGGACATGAATTCTTAGGATGGTTTAACAATAGTGAATTTAGTGGAAATCCTCTTACTACAATTCCTAAAGGTTCAATGGGAGACTTAAAGTTTTTTGCAAACTTTGATATTATTTTACATAAAGTTACTTTTGAAACCAATGGTGGCAATATTATTGATCCATTAGATATTATGGATGGAGAAAAATTATTAAAACCAACAGATCCTATTAAAGAAGGATACAACTTTATGGGCTGGTATAAAGATTCATCAATTACTCAAGGATATGATTTTAATACAGCAATTACTGCAGATTTGAAATTATATGCGGCTTGGGAAGAAAAATTAACTGAATATCAAGTTACATTAAATTGGGAATATGCCTCAAAAGATGAAGAATTGATTTCATTTTTGGAAGATTTCTATAAATGGTTGGGATCTAAAAACATAATAGATACTAATGAAATGTCATTTCCAGTATTTTCTGGGAAAGATAAAACAGGTACTGGTGTAGACTCTAAATTTATTGGTGAATATATTAAATATATTGGACTTTCAGGGGATGCTTTAGGTTTAGGGACAGAATATTTCGAAGGTTCAGTTAATCATTTAAGATTGCAAGGCCCTAGAGATACTGCTCCTAACACAATTAATGAAGCTTATTTTATAAACTCTGCACAATATAATGCGAAATGGGCTCAATATGCTAATTTTATTCATGATGAAACAAAACTCCACACTAATAGATTTTGGAGTGAAAATGTTGGGCAATATGATATGATGAGATATGTTACTGGCATAAATGCAAGTGATCCAGCATATAAGAAAGTTGATGGAAAATTAGATTATTTTCTAGGTTCGTATGAGATGAAGTTTAAATATACTAAAAACTCATCATCTGCACTACCAGTTATAACAAAACACGGAAAAAATTTAGTTTCATGGAATACTTTAGCCGATGGAACTGGTGATTCTTATACAACATTACCTGTGACTAATCCAGTTGAACTAGAATTATATCCAGTATGGGGAATAGCAAAAAATCAATTATTGGTTGATCCTAGTATGGATAAACTAGCTGATGAAATATTTTATTTTGACGGATTTGATTATAAAGTTGGAGAAACAGCATTTGTTTCTTTTGAAGATGCATTAAATAAATTACAAGAAGGTTATACATTAACTCTAAAAGCGGGAACTTATAGTCAGCCCTTTGCAATTACGGTTCCAAATGTCATAGTTAGAGGCGGTAATGGTGAAAAAGCTATTATTACAAATAAAATCACTTTAACTGGAACAAGTGGTATAACTTTTAAAAACTTAGAGTTTACTGGACTGGGTCAAATTTATGCAAAAGGTGCTTTTGATAACTTTGTTTTTGATCATAACAATGTTTATGATAGTGTAATAGAAGCAAGTACTTATTTTCCAAATAATAGAGAAGATGTAAATGCCTTTATTCAATTTTATACTAAACTTGGAACTAATGTAATTGGAAATATTACTATTACTAACAATGTATTTAATAAAATGACTTCCGATATTATATCTTTAGACCGGACATCTGTTAATAAAGAAATTATTATAACTGATAATCAGTTTAAAAATTTTGGTATTGGTGCAATAAGATTTGATGGTGGTTATAATAATGGAACTTATAAAATATTAAGAAATACATTTGAAAATGATGAATTAGGTGGCTATGCTGCAATAGTTTTTAGAGCTTATAGTTCTAGTAGTGGTAATAAGCAAGATATTTTCATTGAAGATAACTTATTTAAAAATATTGGCAATAAAGAATATGTTTTACCTCCTGAAGATGATGCAACTTATCCTGGATCTGCAGTTATTTCAACTTCAGTGTTTAATGAAAAAAATGTAACAATTTCTATTATAAATAATGAATTTGTAAATAATTTTAATGAAATTCATTTTCGTAATAAAGGTGCTGTATCATCAACTTGGACTGTTAATATAAATAATAATGAGTTTAAGGGAACTCAAGGATATATTTATTCTGAGACAGTAGATTTGGCTGATTTTAATTTAAATTATTATGAGGATGCTGAAGGGAATGCGATTACTGATTTAACAGTTTTAGCAACTTTGATTAAAACTAATACTAATTATTCTAATCTCGGTGAAAAAAATAATTAAAAGCTAAAAATCTGGTTGAAAAAATTTATAAATTAATAAATATCAGATATTAAAGTGTAAAATAAGTATTTCATTTTTTATAAAAGAATGAAATACTTTTTTTATTGCATGTTTATAAAAAATAAATTTAAATTATTATGTATTATTATTAACAAGATAAGTGCATTCGTCTCAATTATTTTTTGTTTTGTAAATAAATCTTCAGTTTCTTACCAATAATTAACTACTTTAAGTCCTTTTATTT
>DUUA01000086.1 GCA_012841765.1 Acholeplasmataceae bacterium | reverse complement strand
ATAAGAAAATATTAAAATTAATCGAAAAAGAAATACATGGTTTTAATAAAGGACTAATATCAGAAGAATTACTTGAATCTACCAAAAATATTTTACTTTCTGAGATTAAAAATAATAGTGATAATTTAGGCTCAATTATTTCTTATGTAATCTTTAAAAACCTTTATGGCTTTTCATTGGAAGATAATGATACCATTAATTTAATTAATGAAATTGGAATCAAGGATATTCAAGAATTTTCAAAAGAAATCGTTTTGGATACAGTTTTTTTACTAGAAGGAAATTAAAATGGAAAAAAGAAGAATATTATCATTAAATGAAACTATTTATTTTGAAACTTTAGAAAATGGATTGAAAGTCAAATATATCCAAAAAGAAAACTTTAATAAAACTTATGTTTTCTTAGGTACTAAATATGGTGCTCTTTATAATGAGTTTTACATGGATAACAAGAAATATAGTATTCCCCTAGGAGCAGCTCATTTTTTGGAACATCAATTGTTTCAAGAAGAAGATGGAACTGATATTTCTGATTATTTTGAAACAATATCTTTAAATTCAAATGCTTCTACAGATTACTATATGACAACATATTATATAAATGGTAATGAAAACATTTGTAAAGGAATTGAAAAACTACTTGATTTTGTCCAATCTCCAATATTTAAAGATGACTCAATAGAAAAGGAAAAAGGTATTATTGTTCAAGAATTAAATATGTATTTAGACAAAGAATATGCAATATTAAGAAATGGTATTAATGAAAATCTTTTTAAGTATTACCCGATTAGATTTGACGTAGGTGGAACTATTGACTCCATTAGTACAATAACTAAAGATGATTTATATAACTGTTACAACGCATTTTATCAACCAAATAATATGGAATTAGTGATAGTTGGAGGTGGTAACTGGGAGAAATATATAAAAGTAATTAAAGATAATCAAAAAGCTAAATTATTTGTAAGAAAAGATATTCAACCAATTATAAAAAATGAAACTGATAACAAGGCAATTATTCAATATACCGAAGTCTATAAAGATTTATCTTTTCCACTTGTAGGGATTGGACTTAAAATCATTCCTAATTTTAATAAAAAATTCTCAATGTTTTATTTAGATAAAATATTAGAAATATTTTTGGAAATAAAATATGGACCCACTTCCGATATTTATCGTTATATTATCGATAATAGGTTGGTAACTAATAAGATTAATTGTTATCATTCTCTTGATAATCATTCAGGAGTAATATATTTAAATGGCAAAACGGACAAACCTGAGCAGTTAATAGATTACCTTAAAAAAACTTTAGTTGAAATGAACTTCGTAATTAATGAAGAAGAACTTAATACTTTTAAAAAAGCCCATATTGGAGAGTTTATTAAAAACTTTGATTCTTTTAGTTCTTTGGGATATGAACTTATAAGTGCCGATTTCTTTGAACAAGATTTATTTTCCATGGAAAAACTAATTTATGATTTGACACCTGAAGATTTTTTCCAATTAAAAGAATATTTTGTTGAAGAGGCAATAACTACTTTTTTAATTTCAAATAAAAAAAATAATTACTAACAATCTTTTTATAAAATGTTGAAAGAAAAGAATTAAATATTTATACAATTTATGACTTTTTCATGATT
>DUUA01000085.1 GCA_012841765.1 Acholeplasmataceae bacterium | reverse complement strand
ATAAGTGAATCAGATTTAAATCCAATTAGATATGGAAATAATCAACATTCTTATGGCGAAAATGATGATGAAACCGAAGATGAAGAAGACGATTATCAAGATGAAAAAAAGGATATATTGGAAGACATTGAAGATTTAGACGATTCGGCTTTAGGAACAGTTAGATTAAAAATTGAAGGAAAGATTAAATTTAAAAATAATCTTGATTTCATATACAATGTTCAAGGGAAAATGGTTGAAAATAATAATGTTGAGAAAATAATTTTTGATGTTTCTGAAGAAACGAATCCAAATAATTATATAAGGGTTATTCAATCTAACAATAATAAGAAACAAGTTTTTGTTTTTGAAGAATATGTTAATAATTCTTTAAGCTCTAAAAATTATATGGTATTAAAAGCAGATAAAGATGGTGATTATTCTGCTGATCTAATAGTAGTTGATTCAAAAAATAATTTAATGGCAAAATATGAAATTTCAAAAGATGCTGATGATAAAGAAATTGAAATTGAATATATAATTCTCTTCAACAACAAAATTGAAGAAGGAGAAATAGAAATTGCTATTATTGAATTTGGAAATCATTATCAATATATTTATAAAACTAAAAATGATAAAGGCAAAAGCGAACATAAAGGAAGAAGATTTAGATTTAATGATAATTACCCTCCTGGTAAAGGACCTGTAGGTTTTTACATTATTTAAATATTATAAAAAGAAGTTTAGTGATAAGCTTCTTTTTTATGATTTGTTCAATCATAAATATTTAAAAAAATATGCATTTATGGTATAATATACAATAGTATAAAGGAGGATTAATCATGAATTATAAAAAAAGAATTAAAGAACTAGTTGATAAACTTAATCAGTATAGCTATGAATATTATATAGATGATAATCCAACTGTAAGTGATTTTGAATATGATCAATTGTTTAAAGAACTAGAAGAACTTGAGAATAAATATCCTAATGAAATTTTAAGTGATTCTCCAACTCAAAAGGTTGGAGGTTTTGCTGTGTCGAAATTAGAAAAAGTAGTTTTTGATGAACCAATGTTATCTCTAGGAAATGTATTTAGTCTTGAACAATTAAAAGAATTTGATGACAAAATTAAAAAAGAAGGTTATAAACCTGCTTATATTTGTGAATTAAAAATAGATGGAATTTCTTCATCTGTCCAGTATAAGAATGGAGTGTTTGTTTTAGGAGCAACTAGAGGGAATGGTATTATTGGTGAGAATATAACTGAAAACATGAAAGTTATTTCTTCTTTACCTAAAAAGCTGAAAAAGAATATTGATATTGAACTTCGTGGCGAAGTATATATGAAAAATAATGTTTTTAGCAAACACAATGAAACTAGGATATTAAAAGGGGAAGAACCTTTTAAAAACCCGAGAAATGCTGCTGGTGGGTCGCTTAGACAATTAGATGCTGAAATTACCAAAAGCAGAAATTTAGATGTGTTTTATTATACTATTATTAGTCCTAGTAATTATGGAATTGATAATCAATTAGAAGCTTTACATTTTTTGGAAGAACTTGGGTTTCCTGTAAATCCAAATTATAAGTTATGTAGGGATATTGAAGAAGTAATTAATTTTGTTAATTATTGGGATGAAATGAGAAAAGAATTAAATTATGCAACTGATGGAATTGTTATTAAAGTAAATGATTTTTTTATGCAAGAAGAAATAGGTTACACTGTTAAAAGCCCTAAATGGGCAATAGCTTTTAAATTTCCTGCTGAAGAAGTTGAAACAATCTTAGAAGATATAGTTTATAGTGTTGGAAGAACAGGGACTATTAACCCGCGAGCTGTTTTAAAACCGGTAATGATTTCAGGTTCTTTAGTTAGTAGTGCTACATTAAATAATGAGGAATATATACAATTAAAAGATATCAGAATAAAAGATTATGTAGTGGTCAGAAAAGCAGGAGAAATTATCCCAGAAGTTGTTAGGGTTAATTTTGATAAAAGAACTAATCAGGAGCTTTTTCAGATGATTGAATATTGTCCAGTTTGTAAAACTAAATTAGTTAAAGAAGAAAATGTTGCTAGTCATTATTGTCCCAATTTAAAATGTCCAGGAAAAGAATTAGCTGCTTTAATTTATTTTGCTTCAAAACCAGCCATGGATATTGAAGGGCTAGGCGAAAAACTTGTTGAAGATTTATATAACAAAAAATTTATTGAAAAAATAACTGATATTTATAATTTAAAAAACAACCAAGAAAAGCTAATGGAACTTGAAGGAATGGGAGAAAAGTCAGTTTTGAGTTTGCTTGATGCTATTGAAAAATCTAAAGAACAACCTTTAGAAAAAGTTATTACAGCTTTGGGCATTAGGTTTGTGGGAACAAAAGTATCAAAAATTATTAGTAATAAATTTAGGAGTTTTGATAATTTATTAAATGCTTCTTTTGATGAGTTTATTTCTATTAAAGATATTGGTGATATTACTGCTAAATCTTTAGTTGAATATTTTACTACTAATTTTGATTTAATTAAACAATTACAGGCAATAGGAATAAATCCTATTGAAGAAAATAGAAATACTAAGGAACAAATATTTTTAGGAAAAAATATTGTTTTAACAGGAAGACTTGAAACCATGACAAGAGATGAAGCAAAGAAAGCAATTGAAGAACTTGGTGGGAATGCTACAAATTCAGTTTCTAAGAATACATATTTAGTTATTGCTGGAAGCGAAGCTGGTAGTAAAAGAGATAAGGCGATTAATTTAGGAATTAAAATAGTTAGCGAAGAAGAATTTTTAGAAATAATAAAATAATTGAGGTTTTTATGCAAAAATACATAGATATAAAAGGGGCTCGTTCTAACAATTTAAAAAATGTTAGTTTGAAAATACCCAAGGAAAAGTTAATAATTATGACAGGTTTATCTGGTTCTGGTAAATCTTCTTTAGCGTTTGATACTATTTATGCCGAAGGCCAGAGAAGATATATTGATAGTCTTTCAGCATATGCAAGACAATTTTTAGGTAACATTGATAAGCCAGATGTAGATTATATAGGCGGTCTCTCTCCAGCAATTTCTATTGATCAAAAAAGCACGCATAATAACCCTAGATCTATTGTTGGAACAGTAACTGAGATTTATGATTATTTAAGGCTGTTATATGCTAGGATAGGAAAAGCATATTGTCCTGAACACAATGTTTTAATATCATCACAAACTATTACGCAAATAGTTGATAAGATATATGAATATGAACAAGGTTCAAGATTTATAATTTACAGTCCTGTTGTTTGGGGACAAAAAGGAAGTCATGAAAAAACTATTGAATTAGTTAAAAAAGAAGGTTTCTCTAAAGTTAGAATAGATGGTTCTATTTTTGATTTAACGACAGACGAAGTAAATTTAGAGAAAAACAATAAGCATAATATTGATATAGTTATTGATCGAATTAAAATTAGAGATGAAGTAAGAAGTAGAGTTTATGATTCTATTGAAACTGCTTTAAAATTAGGTGATGGTAAAGTTATTGTTGATATCAACGGGGAAGAAAAAGTGTTTAGTGAATTACTAGCATGTCCTTATTGCGATTTTTCTATTCCTAAATTAGAGCCAAGATTATTTTCTTTCAATTCTCCTTTTGGAGCTTGTGATGAATGTAATGGACTTGGAGTATTGCAGAAAATTGACATTAATCTTTTGGTAACTAACCCAGAAAAATCAATAAGAAAAGGTGCAATTAAGTATTTGAAAAACATTGTTGACACGGAAAATATCGAGTGGCAAACTTTCAAACATTTAGCTGATTTTTATAAAATTGATTTAAATAAACCATATGAAGAATTAAGTTTAGAAGAACAAGACATTGTTTTAAATGGTTCTAAAGAACCAATTAAATACGCCATTCATACTAGGGGAAATAATACTTATCAAAAAACACAATATATAGAAGGTGTCGCTAAGTTAATTGAACGAAGATATATGGAAACAACTTCTAATGCTGCAAGAGATTATTATAATTCTTATTTATCGGATTTTACTTGTCCTAAATGTGAAGGAAGAAGATTATCTAAAGAAGCTCTAGCTGTTAAAATTGGTGGTATTAACATTTTTGAAATGACTGATTATTCAATTAAAGACCTATATACTTTTATTAATAATTTAGTTTTAAGTGAAAACGATGCTAAAATCGCTGATTTAGTTTTAAGAGAAATTAAATCTAGAATAGAATTTTTAATCAATGTTGGTTTGGATTATTTAACTCTATCACGCCAAGCTGGAACTCTAAGTGGTGGAGAAAGCCAAAGAATTAGACTAGCAACGCAAATTGGTTCAAAATTAACTGGCGTTTTATATGTTCTTGATGAGCCATCAATTGGTCTTCATCAACGAGATAATGCTAGATTAATTAAAGCTTTAAAAGAAATGAGAGATTTAGGCAACACATTAATTGTTGTTGAACATGATGAAGAGATAATGAGAGAATCTGATTATATTGTTGATGTTGGTCCTTTTGCTGGAATTAATGGCGGTGAAATTGTTGCTGCTGGAACAGTTGAAGAAATAATGAAAAACGAAAATAGTATAACTGGAAAATATTTATCTGGGAAACTTAAAATAGAAGTTCCAAAAACTAGAAGAAAAGGAAGTGGAAGGTTTTTGACTATTAAGGGTGCTAGATGTAATAATTTAAAAAATATAGATGTTAGTATTCCTGAAGGAACTTTAACTGTTGTTACTGGAGTTAGTGGTTCTGGTAAAAGTAGTTTGGTAACTGAAATACTTTGGAAAGCAATGAGTAGAAAATTATATCGTTCAAAATTAGTTCCTGGAGATTATGATGAAATTTTAGGAATTGAAGATTTTGAAAGAATTATTGCCATTGATCAATCACCAATTGGAAGAACTCCTAGGAGTAATCCAGCTACTTATACTGGAGTTTTTGATCATATAAGAGACTTGTTTGCAAGCACTTTTGAAGCCAAAATGCGTGGATATAAAAAAGGTAGATTTTCTTTTAATGTTAGAGGTGGGCGTTGTGAGAGATGTCAGGGAGACGGGCTTATTAGGATAGCTATGCATTTTTTACCCGATGTCTATATTCCTTGTGAAGAATGTCGAGGGAGTCGGTTTAATAGAGAAACATTAGATGTAAAGTTTAAAGGAAAAACAATTGCTGATGTTTTGGAAATGACTGTGGATGATGCTTTTGCATTTTTTAAAAATTTACCAAAAATTGAAAATAAATTAAAAACTTTAATTGATGTTGGGTTAGGCTATATAAAACTAGGCCAAGCTTCAACAACCCTTTCAGGTGGAGAAGCTCAGCGAGTTAAACTTGCTAGTGAATTATATAAAAAAATCACTGATCAAACTATTTATCTTCTTGATGAGCCAACTACTGGTTTGCATTCAGATGATGTAAAAAGGTTGATGAAAGTCATTCAGTTTATTGTTGATAATGGGGCAACTGTAATAATAATTGAACATAATTTAGATATTATTAAAAGTGCTGATTATATTATAGATTTAGGTCCTGAAGGTGGAAATGCTGGAGGAGAAATTGTTGCTTTAGGGACTCCTGAAGAAGTAGCCGAGAATCAAAAATCATATACAGGAATGTACCTTAAAAAAACTTTGAATTTATGATATAATGTTTTAGCAACATAGGAGTGATTTAATGAAGAAAAATAAAAAAAATGAAGAACAAAATGATATTTTAGAAGAAGAACAAAAACAAGAAAATAGTAATGAAGATGAATTAGATAATTTTAAAAAAAGAGTTGAAGACAATAAAAATATTATAGAAGAGATGCAAAAAGCATATTCAGATCAAAATAGCCAAGGAAAAGGGCCTAAGTTAATATTTAAGATGCCAAAACAAACTTTTATGAACTTTATTCTAACTTTACTAATAAGTGTTGTTATTGATTATATCTTGTTTATTTCTATTACAGGATATAAACCTTGGTTAGAAGTGGAACCTACAGATAAATTCTTTTTATATTTTACAATATTTACTATTAGTTTTTCTGTTTTGGATACAACTTTTAGAAATTTGATTTTAAGATTTTTCCCTAAACTGTTAATTATGAGCGGGGGAATGATTAATATTTTGATAACTATTTTAGTTTTTATCGGTTGTTCTTTTATACCAGGTATAACTTTAGTATCCCATTGGGATGTAATTTTAATTATTATATTTTTATTAATTGCAAGAAGCATTATTAATTTTTATATTAATAAAAAAATTATTCTTACAATTGTTAAAAAAGGAAAGAAGAAGTGAGAGTATGAATTATATACCGCAAATTTTAGCTTTACCAAACAATGTAAATATATTTGGTTTGGAAATTGCTTTTTATGCTATTTGTATTATTATTGGAATGTTTGCAGCTTATTATTATGGTATTAGAATTGCTAAAATAATTGGTCTTAAGGAAGACGATTTATTTTGGGGTTTTATTATCGGTGTTGTGGTAGGTGTCTTAGGTGCAAGAATATATTATGTTATTTTTTCTTGGGCAGATTACAAAGATAATTTATTAAACATCTTTGCTATTTGGCAAGGAGGACTGGCTATTCATGGAGCTTTAATAGCAGCTGGTATTTTTGCTGTTATTTATTCTAAAATTAAAAAAATTGATTTTTTAAAGGTTTTAGAAGTGCTCGCTCCAGGGTTTTTAATTGGTCAAACTGCTGGTAGATGGGGTAATTTCTTTAATCAAGAAGCAAATGGTGGCGAAGTTACTAGAGGGTTTTTAGAAAAAATTCATATTCCAGAATTTATTATTAATAATATGTATTTTAGAGATAAAGTGACTGGTGTTATTGGCTATTTCCATCCAACTTTTTTCTATGAGTTTTTATGGAATATGGCAGGATTAATCGCAATTATTTTGATTAGAAAATTATGGAAAAAATACTGGATTGGCGATGCTGGTATATTTTATTTAATATGGTATGGAGTCGGAAGGTTTTTTATTGAAGGATTAAGAACTGATCCACTTCCTGTAAATATATTTGGGATAGAATTATTACAAGCGCAAGTTATTTCTGTAGTTATGGTCATAGCAGGAGTTGTATTATTAGTACTAAGAAGGGTGTTTAAATATAAACCAATTTCCTTTATGGAAGTTGTTGAAGAAAACAAACTAATAGCATTAAAGGAGGAGTAAATTATGTATGATATTATAATAGTAGGTGGTGGACCTGCAGGTATGGCAGCTGCCATTTATGCCGTCAGAGCTAATACTAAAGTGTGTATGATTGAATATAGTGCTCCTGGAGGGCAAATGGTTAACACTTCAACAATTGATAATTATCCTGGATTTGGTTCGATTAATGGAGCTGACTTATCTTTAAAAATGCTTGATCAAGTTATGGATTTAGGCGTTGAATATATTGCTGATGAAATAGTTGGTTTAGAAAAAGATAACAACGATAATTTTATTTTAAAAGGAACAGAAAATAATTATTATGCTAAAACAGTTATTATTGCTACCGGAACAAAAAACAAAAATTTAGATATTCCTTGTGAACAAAAATATGATGGCAGAGGTATAAGTTACTGTGCAGTATGTGACGGGAATTTATATAAAGATAAAATAGTTGTTGTCGTTGGAGGCGGAAATTCTGCCTTAGAAGAATCAATATATTTATCAAGTATTGCAAGTAAAGTATATTTAATCCATAGGCGAAGCGCATTTCGTGGGGAAAATAAATATGTTGAAAAACTAAAAAAAATTAAAAATGTTGAGTTTATTTTAAATACAGTTGTTACAGAATTTAAAGGTGGAGAAACATTAACTACTTTAAGTTTATTGAATACTTCAACAAACGAAATTAGTGAACTAGAAGTTTCTGGTTGCTTTGAATATGTGGGGCAAGAGCCTAATACTTCGTTTTTAAAAGGATTGGGAATAACTAATAAATTTGGGTATGTTTTAGTGGATGAAAATTGTGAAACATCAATTAAAAAATTATTTGCGGCCGGTGATGTGATTGAAAAAAACATTAGACAAATTACAACAGCCGTTTCTGATGGGTCAATTTCTGCTTTAAATGCTGTTAGAAAAGTGAAATAAAATGTCTTTTGCTAGTGAAATAAAAAAAGAAGTTTCCGCAACTACTTTTAGCAGAAAAGAGTTATATGCTGAATTATATGCAATTATTCTTTTGAAAGCATCGTTCGTTATTTCAAATAATAAATTAAATTTAGTTTTTCAAACAAAACAGAATTTCTTTGCAAGAAGGATTTCTTCTTTGTTTACAGAGGTTTTTAATATAAAAGTAGATATTACTCTTAAAACTCAAAGTACACTTGATAAAAAGCCAATATATATAATCGCTATTTCAGATGATACTCAAAAGATTTTAAAAGAATATAAAATCATTAATAATGATTTACTACAAATTGAGAAAATTAATGAAGAATTATTAATAGAAACAGAAGAAAAAATTTCATTTTTAAGAGGAGCTTTTTTATCTAGAGGTTCTGTTAATAATCCAGAGACTAGTAATTATCATTTAGAGATTGTTTGTGATAAGTTATATATTGCTAAAAAACTTCAAGATATATTATTAGAGGTTGGAATTGAAGCAAGCATTATTAAAAGGCCAAAAGGACATGTTTTATATTTAAAAAGATCAGAACATATTGGTGATTTTTTAAGATATATTGGAGCGGTTAATAATTTATTTAGTTTTGAAGATATTCGCATTAAAAAAGATTTAAATAATTATGTTAACCGGATGATTAATTGTGATGTTGCTAATGAACAAAAAGTATTAAAAACTGCTGAAGCACAACTAAAAGATATTAAGTATATTAAAGATACTAGAGGATTTTTAAATTTATCGCAACGCTTGCTTGATGCTATTATTTTAAGAAATACTTATCCGGATGATTCTTTATCTTCACTGAGTGAAAAATCAGAGGATACAATAGGTAAATATGTTTCTAAGTCAGGATTATCACATTGTTACAATGATTTAAGGAAAATGGCTATTGAAATTAAAAAGAAATAATGTCTTGTAAAAATGTGTAAAATCTTGTATAATAGTATAAGTTAGAAAGGGTATTTTGTAGTGGTTTACAAAGGGTAGAATTATGAATTCATCAAAAGAAAAAAGAGTAAATTATAAAACATTAATACTATGGTCTGCGTTAGGAGTTTTAACTATAATTTTTTCAATAATTATGGGTATTGAACTATATGCGCGAACATTAAGGCCAAATGCCATTGTTGAAGCTGATCTTTATACACTTGAAGAAACAGAGTATTATGTTTATGTTTATGGTAGTGTAGACCATGAAAATCATGAGTCTATTAGTTTAGAAGAACATGTAATTAACTATTATCAATTTATAAAAAAACACTCTAAAAATGACAAAAGCAAAAACATTTTTGTTTTTGATATTGATCTTCCAGAAAATCAAAAATTTGTTAATGATGATAAACCTGAAAAAGTTAGGAATACTGATAAAACAGATGATTTGAATTTCATTAGTGATAGAGTTCCAACTTTATTAATAATAAAGGGAAATAAAGTATCAAGACAAGAAGTTGAAATGAATGAAATAAAAGATTTCTTTGCAAGTAAAATTAGTGAAATAAAGAAATTAAAATAAGCCGATAATTAATAACTTGACTTTTAGTTATGTTTATTATAAGATTAAACGGCTTAATTGGAGTAGTACTCAAGTGGCTGAAGAGGTGCCCCTGCTAAGGGTATAGATCGGGTAACCGGTGCGAGAGTTCAAATCTCTCCTACTCCGCCATGGCCCGTTGGAGAAGCGGTTAACTCATATGCCTTTCACGCATACATTCATGGGTTCAAGTCCCATACGGGTCACCATTTTTTAGAGTTGATATTTTTTATCAACTCTATTTTTATTAGAAAGGGGATAAAATGCCAAAGAAATTAATTGAACTTAAAAATATTTATAAATCTTTTGATGATGAACAAGTTGTAAAAAATTTTAACTTATATGTTAATAAAAATGAATTTGTTACATTAGTAGGACCATCAGGATGTGGTAAAACAACCACATTAAGAATGATTGGTGGATTTGAGTTTCCTGATTCAGGAGATATTATTTTAAATGGCGAGCGGGTAAACGATATACCACCTTACCATCGTCCAATTAATACTGTTTTTCAACGTTATGCACTTTTTCCTCATTTAAGTGTTTTTGATAATATAGCTTATGGTCTAAGAAATTTTAATAGAGTTTTTGAAGATGTGAAAAGCAATGTTAGAAAAAGTTATGAAAAAGAAAAAAAAGCTTTAGCTACTAAATTACAAAATAAGAATACAACTAAAGAAGAAAAAGCAGAAATTAAATATCGCTTTAAAGAAATTAAAGCTGAAATTAAAGAAAAAATTTTTGATGAAAAAGAGAAATTATATGATGCTAATCTTTCTGAAATAGAAAAAAGATATGATAAGAAAGAAAAAGAACTTTTAGATAAAATTGAAGTTTTAGAAAATGACACTGTTAGGATTAATAATGCAAAAGATGAATTAGAAAAACTTGAAGAAAAAATTGATGAAGAAACTTCTGGAATGAAAAAGACTGAAAGAACGAAAGTTTTACAGAAATATAATAAAGAATTGGTTATTATCAGAAAAATTGCTTACCAAGAGGATGTAGATGAATTATACGCAGAACTAAAAACTGTTTATAAATATCGCGCTGATGAAGAAAAATCAGCAAAATCACTAATGATGAGTAAGCATCATATTAAAGAAGCTGTAATTGATGCTTTAAAATTAGTTAAATTATCAGGATTTCAAAATAGAAAAATATCTAATATGTCAGGTGGTCAACAACAACGTGTTGCTATTGCCAGAGCATTAGTCAATAAACCAAAGATATTATTGCTTGATGAACCTTTAGCTGCTCTTGACTTAAAATTAAGACAAAATATGCAATATGAATTAAAAGAAATGCAAAGACAACTTGGGATTACATTTATCTATGTTACCCATGATCAAGAAGAAGCTTTAACAATGAGTGATATTGTGGTTGTTATGGATAATGGAGAGATACAACAGATAGGTACCCCTCAGGATATCTATAATGAGCCTAAAAATCGCTTTGTAGCGAGTTTTATCGGAGAAAGCAATATAATTAGGGCAAAGTACAAAGCTCCAAAACAAGTGGAATTTATGGGTACAGTTTTTGATTGTACTGATGAAAATTTTAAGAATGGGGAGATTTGTGATGTTGTTATCAGACCTGAAGATTTTGATATTGTTCCATTAGAAGAAGCAAAATTAAAAGGAATTGTTGATTCAATTATTTTTAAAGGTGTTGTTTATGAAATATGTGCAATTATTCAAGGGGTAGAGTTTGTTATTCACAAATATGAGAAGTTTGAAGTTGGAGATGAAATAGGCTTAACTGTTGATGCTTTTGAGATTCATTTAATGAAAGTTAAAAAGCCATGAAAAGATTTGGAAAATTATCTCTTCCATATTTAATATGGATGATTCTTCTTGTAATTATTCCTTTAATGTTGATGGTAGTTTTAGCTTTTCTAGATATTCAAGGTCTTGATTTTAAAAATGCATCTTTTACTTTAGAAAATTTTAAAACTACATTTACATCTGTTTATATTGGAGCTTTCTTTAGAAGTATTAAGCTCGCATTTATAACTACTTTAATTTGTATTGCTATTGCTTATCCTGCTGCTTATTTTATATCTCGTTCAAATTTAAAATTTAAGGGTTTAATTCTAGTGTTATTTATTCTTCCTATGTGGAGTAATATGTTACTTAGAATTCAAACTTTAAATAGAATGTTACTTCCAGAAGGATTTATTAAGAATGTTTTTGGAATTAGTAGTAACCTTGCTGGAACTGAGTTTTCTGTTGTTTTAGCAATGGTAATGTTATATTTACCATTTATGGTTTTTCCTATTTATACTGTTTTAGAAAAGATTGATTATTCTTTAATTGAAGCAAGTCAAGATTTAGGAGCTAATAATAGAAAAACTTTTCAAAAAGTTACTCTTCCCTTATCATTAAAAGGAGTAGCTAGTGGTATTATTATGGTTTTTTTACCTTGCGCAACAGGATTTACAATTCCAGAAATTATGTCTGGTGGTAATATGATTCTGATTGGAACAATTATCGAACAGAAGTTTAAACAAGGTGTAAGTTATAATATAGGTAGTTTAATATCAATGGTTATTATTGTGATTATTTTCTTAGGCATTTATTTGATTGGTAAATTTGATGCTGAAGGAGAGACGTTATTATGATGAGAGCTAATATCAGTAAAAAAAGAAAACAATTAATAAAAAAGATTTTTAAAGCTGGCTTTGTTTCTTTAGTTCTTTTAATATTGTATTTACCAATAATTTATATTATTGTTCAATCATTTAATAGTGATGGAACTGGAAGTGTTTTACAAGGTTTTACATTAAAATGGTATAAAGAGATGTTTTTGGATAAGGATTTAATGAGTGCAATTAGCACTACTTGGTCTGTTGCAATTATCTCAACTTTAATAAGTACTATTTTAGGGACTTTGTTTGCAATTGGAATTAATTCATTAAATAAAAAAAGAAGAAAAAGAATGATATTACTTAATAATATTCCTGTAATCAATGCTGATATTGTTACTGGTGTGTTTTTAATGTTAGTGTTTCAAATTCTAGGTAGATTTATTGGCTTTGAATATCCTTTAGGATATGTAACAATGTTAATTGCTCATATCTTTTTTGGGATTCCTTATGTTGTTTTAAGTGTTTTACCAAAATTAAATGAGATTAATCCAAGTTTGTATGATGCAGCTTTAGATTTAGGGTCAACACCGGCTGATGCTTTAAGAAAAATAATTATTCCTTCAATTGCATCAGGGATAATGGCTGGAATGCTTTTAGCATTTACAATGAGTATTGATGATTTTGTAATCAGTTATTTTACAACTGGAGCAGGAGTATCCAATTTTTCTATTTGGTTGTATGCTAATAGAAGATCAATTAGGTTTAATACTTGGCCAAAAGCATATGCTTATAATACGATTATTTCAATTGGGACATTAACTATTTTAATAGTATATAATATTTTGATGTATAGAAAGAAAAAAAAGAAGGGATTAAGTGATTTTAAATGAAAAAAATAATTACTTTTGCAACTGTTTTAGTAGCTTTATTTATTATTAGTGGCTGTTCAAAAACTGAAAAATTATATGTTTTAAATTGGGCACAATATATAAATGGAGATTTAATTACTAAGTTTGAAAAAGAAAATAATGTTAAGATTATTTTAGATGATACAGCTGATTCAAATGAGATTATGTATACAAGAATTAAAAATAGAACTCAACCATATGATATTGTTATTCCTAGCGATTATATGATTGATAGATTGAAACAAGAAAATTTATTAGAAAAGATTGATTATTCATTACTAAGAAATTATGATAAAAATAATTTTGATCCAAAAGTTAATTCTTTAATGGATGAAACTAATTCTCAAGAATATAGTATTCCTTATTTTTGGGGAACTTTAGGAATTATGTATAATAAAACTAAAGAGGGAGCAAAAGAAGCAGTAGAAGCTAATTCATGGGATGTTTTCTTTGAAAAAGATAAGATGCCAGCTGGTTCTCGTGTTGGAATGTATTTATCTAGTCGTGATGCTATTGCAGCAGCTGAACTTTATTTAAAAGAAGATCTTAATTCTAAAGAACAAAGAGTATTTGATTCTGCAAGAGATGTTTTAAAGAACTTTAAATATACGCATTGGGGAACTGATGATTTAAAGGAATTGGTTGCTCAAAAGAATTTAGATGTAGCATTAGTTTATTCGGGAGATTTCTTTGATGTCCTATATAATTATTTAGATAATGAAATGGAAATTACATTTGATATGTTTGTACCACAAGATAGAAATAATGTTTGGTATGATTCGATGGTGATTCCAACAACTTCTAAAAACAAAGAACTTGCTCATAAGTTTATTGATTTCTTTTTAGATGAAGACAATGCCTTAGAAAATGCAAGTGCAATTGGATATTGCCCAACACTTTCTGGAGTTTATCAACAAATGTTATTAGATGAATCAATTGTTGATGTTGTTACACATCCAGGGTATTATCCTGGTGGAGTAAATGGAGTTAGTTTTCAATATTTAGGTTCTGATATTCATACAAAAATGGATGATATCTTAACTGATGTTAGATCATAGATTATAAAAAGATACTTTTTAAATTCAAAATTTTAATAAAAATTAATT
>DUUA01000084.1 GCA_012841765.1 Acholeplasmataceae bacterium | reverse complement strand
CTTTCAAAAGTTATGATTAAAAAGATTTTAAAATTATTATAATAGGTAGTCTAAATTACTCTCCAGCCTTCTTTAGCATAGCGATTCATTGTCGCTTCTGCTTCTTTAGAATTTTTAATTTCTACTACTTTATATTCATAATTCACGATAATTTATAAAACATTTAAATTAGGTAATCTTATATACTTTGGTCCAAAATATCCTAATTTAGAAGTAACATCTTTGCTAATTTTTATATCTGCTAAAGCTGCAAACAAATTGCCGCTAAAAGAAAATCCAGAAACAGGTATTACTTTATCACCGTCATGATAGTTAGCTAGTCTAACTTCTCCACCAATGTAGCTACTATAAATATCTATTTGAATTCCAGATAAGGAAATTATTTCTAGATATTTTCCAGACATAATTTCTTCGTCTGAACTTTTACCAGCTTTCACTTTTAAACTTCTTAGATTACCAGTTGGTTCTACTCCTAAATATTGAGCAAATCTATTGTCTCCGTAATATGAATTAAGTACTCCATCTTTAATAACTTCAACAGGACTTAATAAAACTCCATCTCTATCAAAACGATCAGCAGAATTAAGCAATTCAAGACCAATAGTTAATTTTTCTCCATCTGCTTTTTGGACTACATCACCAATTTTTTTATCAGTACTACCATTATAGACACCAGAATAAGAATAATTACCAATTAACGACCTTGATAAATTATGAATGTCCTCATCTCTAATAATAACATCAATATTTCCAGTAAATGGTAATTTAACAGCTTCATATCTTGCTTTAACATCTTTTAATGCTTGAATAGCATCATTTTTAATTAGTTCCATATCAGCAGTTGCATAACGAAAATATTTATATAATTCAACTTTTTGATTCACAAAATCTTCAGGTTTATGTCCATCGTATGATGGAATAGCTTCAACTTCTAGTGTATAATTAGTTTTTTTGTAATCAATACCTTTAGATGTAACAATACGCGTTACTGCTTCTTTATAGAAAACTTCTAAAGAATTAAACTTTTGATTAGGTTTAGAAACTGAGATAAATAATTTAGCAATCTCATCTAATAATTTATATGGATCATCAGTAATTTTCTTTTGTTTGAAATTATGTTTCTTTTCATCACCACTAGGAAGATTGTATGCTTTATTTTTAACAAAGCTTGCTGAAAATAAAGCTTCTTCAATTTTCTTAGCAAGTTGAGTATTCGTTAGTTTAAAAGGAACATTAAAGGATGAAGAGCCTAAAAATGTAGTAGATTCATCTTTAAATTCTTTAAAAATAGTAACTTCATATTCAACTACTTTTGTTTCTCTTGCAGTTTCTAGTTTTTGCAAAACATAATATGCTTCATTAGTATTTTTTTCTGTTTCTATAATTTGATAATTATCAACTTCAGAATTATTTAAAGCTTTAACTAATTGTTTAATCATCCTATTTTCACCTCAGTCTTTAAGCATGGTCCGCCATCACTCACTCGTACCCATTCTTTATATCCTTTTCCACATTGTCCAGAACCACTAATTGCCATGTCTTTAGACACCCCAGTAATATTCATTAATAAATCAATGACATAACCACTCATAACTACTGGAGAAACAATTTTACCTGTAAATTTTCCATTTTTAATTTCTCTTCCAACATGAGCTGAAAGTTGAATTCCCCAATTTTTTGGATCTTCCATTCCATTACTTGTTTGACTAATATAATATCCATAATCAACACTTTTAATTAATTCTTTTAAAGTTGATTCTCCCGATTCAAAAAATGTGTTTGTCATTCTTGAATAAGATTTGTGATTAAATGCTTCTCTTCTTCCATTACCTGTTGGTTTAGTTCCAAGTTGCAAAGCACTAGTAACATCAGAAATACCTCTTTTTAAAATACCTTTTTCTATTATTAAAGTATCTTGAGCTAAAACACCATCATCATCAAAGAAATAACTAGCAACACTTTTACAAGCTGCAGCACCATCATGCATGTTTACTAATTTAGATGCAACTGGTTTATTAATGTACTCTTGAGCAATAGCTCTATCTTTTACAAATTGGTCCATTTCTACTCCATGTCCAAAAGCTTCATGAGCTATTAAACCTGTAATCGATGGATCAGTAACGACTGTATAAACTCCTGGAGTAATATGTTCTGCTTTAAGAAGTTCAATTGCAAGTTTTCTAACTTCAACAATCTTTTTAGGAAGTTTTTTAATAACAAATGCAATTGAGTTTGTATCAACTCCATCATATGCATATTTCATATTGCTTCCTTCGCCTACTAAAACCATTGTTCCGCCATTTGAGTAGTTATAATATTGTTCTAAATCCTTGTTTTTTGATATAAATAATTTTGAAACTTCCATAACTGAAATAGATACAGATACATTAATTACTTTATCAAATCTCAAATTTTCATTTACAAGCTCCTGTAACAAAGAAACTATTTCTTCAGTTTGGTATTTTTTCCCTACATTTTTTCGAATAAATGATTCAGTAATTTCTTCTTCTTTTATAACACCAATTTGAATTTGCTCATTTGTTGTTTTGTGACTTGCTAATTTATTTACTTCATCAATAACTTTATCAATATCTTTTTTGTTAATCTTATTTGTAGCATACTCAAAATACATTCCTTTATCATAAACTTTAATGACAAATCCACATTCCGCTGCTCTACCATCACCAACTGATGTTGATGAACGATTTACTGAATATGTTTTCCCAAAAACATGGGTTGCTAGAATACTAACATATTCATATTGTTCTAAAAGTTTATCTAATAATTCTTTTAAAAGCGGTTTTTTCTTTTTTAAATACTTTGAAAATTTATTTTCCATTATCTATCCTCCAACTACATCTATTATAGCATAAAACTTGTGCTTTTAACTTGTTATTGCTGAAATTTTAAAATTAAATATTTTATGGTTTTATATAAATACTGAATTT
>DUUA01000083.1 GCA_012841765.1 Acholeplasmataceae bacterium | reverse complement strand
CTTTATTAAACGCCGTTTTAATTTCTTGAATCTTCGTTTCAATTTTTTAAAACGGCGTTTCAGTAAATTATTATGGCGTTTTAATTTTGTCTCTTTTTAGGGCTGTTTTTATGAATAGTATTAGAAGATAGAAAGCAAAGTTTTGCGTCTTAAATTAGTATTTATGATTTCCTGATTTTGGTTATGCGACAGTCAAAATGTGTTGCAAAAGTTAGAAAAAAGTTTTGTCAAAGTCAGGAAATAGTCATTTGGTTTTAATATTTTTTTAATGGGAAAAGGCTCCTTCTTAAATATCTATAAAGTAACCTTAAAGAAGATTTATAATTATATTTTTTGAAATAGTAAAAATCAGCTTTTTTGTTTATTTCAATTTTTTGAGGATGAATTAGAGGTAATATATTATTTAATATTAGTTTAGCATTTTTATCATTATAATTTTTGCAATGTAAAGCATCTTTACTAAACCCAACATTCTTTACTAAATTAACAGCAGGGATAATTGCTATTCCATTTTTCTTCCAAATATTAAATGTAAGTTGATAGTCCCATGAATTTATCGTATGTTTTTTTACCAATAGAAATTTATCGTACCAAAATTCTCTTTCGTGCCAAGAATTAAAATATCTTCTCAATATAGGTTTTATTTCTTCGTTAGAAATATTATCAATATCAAAAGAATAATCACCTAGTGCTTTTCTCCAAGTTGCCCAACCCCAAATATGAGGATATGAAGAAAAATAATATGAATATTGTGTAACTTTTGTTTTTTGAAAGTTATTTCCTCCAATAAACATTACCTTTTCATCGTCTTTGTATTTTTCTAAAAGCTCTTCACAATAAGGAAAGAAATCTTGATGAGGAAAACAATCTTCTTCAAAAATAATACCTTGCTCAACATTCTCAAAAAACCACTTTATAGCAGAAGATATAGCTCTCCCAGCTCCTTTATTTTCTTCCAAATAATTAGTAGTTAATTTACATTCCCAATCAACTTGAGTATTAAAAATTGATTTTGATTTATTCAGTAATTCTTTTTCTCCAATTTTGTCTTTTCTTGCTCCATCACAAAATACAAATAGTTCTTTTGGTTTTTGCTTTTTTATCTCATTAAATAATTCTTGAACTAAATGAGGACGATTAAATATTATAACAAGTATAGGAGTCTTTAGTTGGTACATAAAATTATTAATTTATTTTTGATTTCTCTGCCCTTAAAACTCCTCTTCTGATATAAGGTTTTTTGAAGTCTTCCCCATTTTCATACATTATCATATAAGAATTTGAAAACTGAGTTTTATAGCCTTTATTTTCAAAGAATGTTTTAAAGTTTTTCTCATCTTCGTATTTGTGATATGTGCAAATAGCAACTTGTATATTATCCTGATTAATTATATTTTCAGCACCTTTCAATACACAATTTTCGCTTCCTTCAACATCTAATTTGAGAAAATTTGGAAAGGGCTTGTCTTTAAAGAACTCATCTAATGAAATATATCCTTTTTCATTTTTATTTGACACCTTGGCAAAAACAAATTCAACCTTATCTTGCCAAGGTTCAAATGTTTTCTTTAAAGCTTTAGTCCAAACGTTGTCAGCTTCAAATATATAAACTTTTTTTACCTTATCTATAATTGATAATGAAAAATTACCTTCCGCAGCTCCAATATCTGCAATAATGGAATTTTCATTTATATTAAACTCTTCGCTAAGATAAGAATGAGGTGAGCTTGGGTCTTGTTCTTCAAAGATTCCATTGCAATATCTTATTATTGTCTTTTTAGAAGTGCCTTTTGGAAAGAATAGCTTTTTATTTTTGAAATCAACGTAATACATGCCTTTTCCATTTTTGACTTCAATTTTTTTATTTGATTTAATAATTAAAGGAAAAGTATTTAAAGGATAATTTAATAAGAATTTTTCAATTTCTAATATTTCAGGGTCAGAACTATTAATTGATTTTAAATAATTATAAATTTCGTTTTGTATATTATGTACATCTATTTTTTTTTTTCTTTTTTCTTCTCTTCTATTATATATTAAATCTCTTATACATTCAGGGGTTAATAATCTATATATATATATAATTCTATTCATATTAATCAATTTTTTTTAGTGCCTCTGTTAACATCTCTCCTTTTCTAATTTTATTTGCAAAGATTCTTACATTTTTTTTCATTGTTTCTTTTTCAATTTGTGAAAGAGAGAAAATTTTGTCTTCTACTTCATATAAAGAAGTAATAGTAAAACCTATTTTGTTAGCTTCAACAAAAGAGGCTATTCCTGCTTCTTTCCAAACAATAATAGGCATATTAGCTATTATGTACAGCATTGCTTTAGATGGAATATTTATTTTTAAATAGTCTCTAAAACTATTGTTTTCATTTTTGTCTTCTAGGCTATCTCCATCCCAAACAAGTCCCCAGTCACCATGAACTGCGCTAACTTCGTGTGGCGCAAATCTCCCTTTATATTCAATTTGTTCATTTGTTATTAAAGCACGACCAGAACCTTTTGTATATGAGCCATACAATAAAAATTTTACTTTTTTAAAATTTAGTCTTTCTAATTTATAAATAAATGGTGCTTTTTCAAAATTACCTACGAATGCAACTCTGATGTCTTCATCTCCATTTGTTTCAGGAGCAGGATCATTTGACATATAGTCTGTTAAATGAAATAGTTCCGCAGGAGTTGTTACATTAATATTTCTACAAGCTTTTATCATATTGGGTGTATGGAGTATTAACTTGTCTGCAGCATTAAGATTTTTAGCTTCTTTTATATGTGATTTATTTGGTAATCTTAAAGAATCCAAATCTACACATACAAATGTAATGTTACATTTTTTTATTTTTAATAAATAACAAAACCATGGAATTAATACTCCAAATGGATGAGGATACATTAGTAATATTTTAGAATTACGAGGTATTTGTATTAAGGTTTTAATAAATATGGGTATTTTGCTGAAGTTGTAACGTAATTTTAAAAATAAATTATCTTTTCCATTACAATAATTACCATATATATCTAGAGGTTGTAAATATAATTTATAGCCACATTTTTGTGCTATATTAACTATATCATCATATAATAAAATTGGATATTTCCCGCCTTGAATGTAGTTAATAATTATTTTTCCCATTCTTGAAATGTTTAATAAAAAACTCTCTTTTTAGAGAAGAGAGTTTTAAAATAATCTTAGAAATTGATTTTTATTCTTTTATGATTTTTTGAGAGAAATCAGTT
>DUUA01000082.1 GCA_012841765.1 Acholeplasmataceae bacterium | reverse complement strand
CTAAATAATTTTAATTAATAAGAATATGAAAGGCTTAGTGCATATTAATTAAGTCTTTTTTTTATTATTTCAAATATTTATTTATTAACTTGATTTTTTCTGTGTTATAATATTATTGAGTTGTATTAAATAAAATTATTGAATAAAAAGGAGTGTTTATGTATTTTATTAAACGAGGGTTTATTTTTGCATTTATAATTATGTTTTTGTTTTTATCGGCTTGTGGTCCTGATTCTAAAACAATTGAAATTATATATAATTCTGGAGGGGGAACTCTTGTAAATAACGAATCAGTAGAAATTAATAAACCATTTGTTTTACCTATTGAGCCTAAAAAAGATGGATATGTATTTTCTGGTTGGTATTTAGATGATAAAGTATTCATGGAATCTTTTTCAAATAAATATGACTTAAATCAGGTGAAAAATAATAGCCTAAATGTTTATGCTAATTGGTTACTTAAAGAGTATACAGTTATTTTTGTGACAAATTGTGATGAAACAATTAATCAGATTAAATATTCTGTTTTAAATCCTCTCTCTAGCCTTCCAGCTGATCCAGTTAAAGCTGACCATACATTTATTGGTTGGTATCGAGATTTAGAGTTAAAACTTCCTTATGTATTTAATTCTGAAGTGAAAGAGGATCTTACATTATATGGTAAATGGGAAGTCAAAGTAATTGATAATAGTCATCTTGCGACAGATGTTTTACCTGTTTTTTCTAGTGTTTATGGTAATACTAATGGTAATTTGAATAATAAAGGTCTTGCTGTATATGATACTAAAAGATCACTTCACTATTATTCAAAAGATTCTAGTGTATATGTATATAATCCAGCTGATAATGAAACAACATTATTGTTTACTCTTGTTTCTAAGGGAAGACCAACTTTTCTAAATATGGATAAAGATATTCTTTATTTCATAGATAACAGTAAAGGACATTTAATATCTTATGATTTAGAAGAAAAAGTTTTTAATCTTATTTCTGCTACTGAAAATACTTATGCATCACGGACTCAATTTTGGGTTAACTTTGTATACTCAGACGTTGTTTATGAACAGGAAAATATTATTTTCCAAAGATATGACACTTCCAAAAAAGAAATACTTTATAGCCAATCTTATGGATGCGAACAAGTAAATATTAATGGAACGAGAGTTTATTATAAACCAAAAAATTCTTTAGGATTAGAACTTATGAATTATAATGGTATGGGTAAATCAAATATTATAAATTTAGTTCCTTTTGGGGTAACAGAACAGTTTGAATCATTGTTATATAAAGTAGATCAAGACTACGTTTCATATTTTGCTTTAATTATTGAAAAAGCGGATGATTATGGATTATACTTATATAATTCCACTGAAGGTCTCGTGAAAATTATGGATGGTTATTTTCACAGTTTAAATTATGATGGAAAATATTTATATGCTATTTTAGGAACTAATCTTTATCAAATAGATTTAATTACTAGAATATCAGAAGTAATTTATGAATTTGCTTCACCAGATGCATAT
>DUUA01000081.1 GCA_012841765.1 Acholeplasmataceae bacterium | reverse complement strand
AAGACATAGTTGTTGGTAATAAGTGGGTAAGAACTAATGTTGTTAAAACATCTACTGAATGGATTGTTATCCATGATACAGGAAGTGGTTCTCCAAGCGCTGATGCCTATATGCATAATAATTATATCAAGAGTATTTCAGGGAGTAGCAAGTCATGGCATTATACTGTTGGTGATGATATGATTTATCATCATTTACCAAATAATGAGACATCATGGAATGCTGGAGATGGAAGTACAACTTATGGGTTGCTTCCAACTGGAGTTAAAGTGATATCTCCTGTTAAACCTGTTTTAACAATTGGATTAGATGGATATTTTTATCTAGATAATAGAAAAACAGATTTAGTTGCTCCTACTGGTAACATTGGTCAAATATTAACTACAGCAGATATTAATAGTACAGGCTTACATGTAGAACCAGGTGATGATGGATATTATTATATGGCTAAAACACATTTTGGTTCATATGGGAAAATTTGTAATACTGGTGGTAATAAAAATTCAGTTAGTATGGAAACATGTGTGAATGCTGGCAGTGATTACATGATGACTATGAGAAAAGCTTCAGCACTTACAGCAATGTTATTACTTGAATTTGATTTATTACCAGATAGGGTTCGTCAACATCAAACTTTCTCTGGAAAAGATTGTCCACAAGCAATTAGAACTGCAGGTAAATGGGATGAGTTTATGTACATGGTTAATGTTGAATATTATGGAAGAAAATATTTAAATGATGTTAATTTTGAATATTTACCAAAAGGTAATTATTTTGATAGCATGGGAATGATAGTAAATCATCCTGGAAGTCAAACAAATATTACTTATGATGTAAAAGTTACATACGGCGCGGAAACTAGATTGTTTCCATATACTTCAGTTATCGCTGGTAGAATGGCTTAAAAAAATACCCTTTATACATTTGTATAAAGGGTTTTGTTAATTAATAATGAATTGCATATATTTAATTATTATGCTATAATTTATAGGAAATAGAGGGAGAATAAAATATGGAAATGATAAATAAAATAAAATATTTTCTAGATCAAATACATAAGAATGAAATAAAAAATCAAGTTTTTTATTTATATGGTCATGAAGAAGGTTATGAAAAAGTTTTAAGCTATAATTATGGATATTTACCCTTTTATATTGATGAAGATTTAAAAATGACAGAACATATTGTTCCTGCTGAAAATACTATCATTAGATCAAATAGAAAAAGAGAAAGTACAAATTATATTGTAATTCACAATACAGGAATGGCTCATCCTTCAGCTACTGCTAAGGGGTTAGATGAGTATATCCACACGACAAAAAGAGCTGCATCTTGGCATTTTAGCATTGATGATAAAGAGGTTTTTCAACAAATACCTATGGATGAAGTTGCTTGGCATGCAGGTGATGGATTAACTAAGTATCCTAATTTGTGGTTAAATGATAAAGGATTTCATTTAGGTGGTGGAAACTTATCTGGTGTTGGTATTGAATCTTGTGTTTATAAGGGTGTTAATTTTAATAAGGTTATGAGAAATGTAGCAAAATTAGCAGCTGATTTACTAATCAAATATAATTTAGGGATTAACGCTATTAAACAACACTATGATTTTTCTTCAAAAAATTGTCCAGAAGTTATAAGAGAAGCTAAAAGATGGGATGAACTTATTCATCTTATTAAGTTAGAATATTATAAAAAAACGCAATTAAATGATGTTATATTTACTTTTGAAAGTTTAGATCCAGAAGTGATGGACAATTATGGTGCTATTATTAATCATCCGATTAAAGAAAAGGAAATAACTTATCAAGTAAAAGTACAATTTGATGGCTGTATTGAAGTGTTTAAATATAAAACTAGTGTTTCTAGTTTAGTTAATGGTTTTTTGGAGGGTAAAAATGAAATATATTAAAACATTTCTTGTGTTTGTTTTGCTTTTTACATTATTTGGATGTGTTAAAATCAATAAATTTGACCCAAACCGTGAAGGAGTTAATGCTGCTGAGGTAGTAACATTAATTGATGATTTAGTTGTGGAAACATTAGATGAAAAAAAAGTTATCATTGTTAGAAGTTTTTATGAAAATTTAGAAGAAAAAGAGAAGCCCAAAGTTACTAATCTTGAAAAGCTAGTCGATTTGGAAAATCAGATTTT
>DUUA01000080.1 GCA_012841765.1 Acholeplasmataceae bacterium | reverse complement strand
TTATTTAGTGAAAAAATCAAAAGATATTGACAGTAAATTAGAAATAGTTAATAATTTACAAAAATATAATGAGTTTATTTACTTAATTAACAATTTATGCTAAACTTAATAAACAAAAGGGGGTAATAAAATGATTCCATTAGCTTATTCTTTAAGACCAAATAAATTAAACGAGATAATTGGACAAGATCATCTGATTGGGGCAAATGGTCCCATAACTAAGATGATTCAATATAATAGACTATCTTCATTAATATTATATGGTGATCCAGGAATTGGAAAAACTACTTTAGCTTTTGTAATTGCTAATGAGTTAGACGCTAAGTATTCAGTATTCAGTGCTGCTACTGATAATAAAGCCTTATTAAAGGGTATTATCGAAAATGCTACTGAAAACAAACAAAATATATTAATTATTGATGAAATACATCGAATGAAGAAAGACATTCAAGATTACTTGCTTCCTTTTGTAGAAAATGGAACTGTTACCATTATTGGATTAACTACAATTAATCCTTATCATTCAGTAAATCCTGCAGTAAGATCAAGAACTATAATTTATAAATTAAATCCTTTAAACAAAGAAAACATGTTAATAATTTTAAATAATACTTTAAAGAAATTGGAATTATTTACACAAGTTAATCAAGAAATAAAAGAATATTTAGTTTCTATTTCTAATGGAGATGTTAGAAATTTATTAAATTCATTAGAGTTAATCTATAATCTTTTAGAAAAAGAAAATATTACTCTTGATGAAGTTAAAACTATTATCATGAAACCCTCTGCTTCTTTGGATAAAAGTGGTGATAATTATTATGATACTTTAAGTGGTTTGCAAAAATCTATTAGGGGCAGCGATGTTGATGCTAGTCTTCATTATCTAGCAAGGTTATTATTTTCTGAAGATTTAAAGCCTTTAATAAGAAGATTATATGCTATTATGTATGAAGACATTGGACTTGCAAATCCATCTCTTGGGCCAAGATTAAGAGCTGCTTGCGATGCTGCGTTAGAACTTGGGATGCCAGAAGCAAGACTTCCTTTTGGAGAAATAATAATTGAAATGGCTTTATCTCCTAAATCAAATTCTTCATATTTAGCAATAGATAAAGCATTAAAAGATATTGAAGAAGGGAAAACTGGAACTTTACCACTACATTTAAAAAACACTTACTCTTTTGACTCAACTCAAAAAAAATATTTATACCCACATGATTATCCTGGTAATTGGGTTAACCAACAATACTTACCAGATGTAATTAAAACAAGAAAGTATTATGAACCCCAATTAACAAATAAATATGAAAAAGCTCTTAAGGAAAGATTAGAAGCGATCAATAACGCAAAAGAAACAAAATAATTTTTTCTAATGCTTAAGTATTAATTCTTGCTATTTATTTTTAAATGTAGTATAATATAAAAAGCAAGTTATAAGGAGGATTACAAAATGCGTGTAACTTTTTTAATGAGATGTACCGTTTGTGGAGAAGAAAACTATTTAACTGAAAAAAACAAAAAGAATACTCCTGACCGTATAGAAGTTAATAAATTCTGTCCAAAGTGTCGAAAACAAACGCCACATAAGGAAAAAACTAAAAAATAATAGTTTTAAAAAAGATATTTTTAAATATCTTTTTTTATTACTCAAAAATTAGTTTTTTATTGCCTTTCTAGTAAGTCTATGTTAAAATATAAAGGAAATAATTATTAAACTAAAAAGATAAAGGGAGAAAAGAATGCAAGATAATAAAGATGTTTATTTTATAAATGAAATTAGTTTTGAACAAATTAGAACTCCGAAACTAACAAAACCTGAAAAGAAAAAAATAAAGGTTATTAGAGATTTACTTGAAGGAAAATTTAATGGTCCAAAAGCAGCAAAAAAATTAAAGATAACTAATAGACAAGTAAGAAATTTAAAAAGACAAGTTATTGATAATGGTGACTATGGTGTAATCCATAAAAACCATTTTAATAAACCAGCTAATACTTACGATGAAGACATTAGAACTGAACTTGCTCATCTTTATAGAACACAATATAAAGGTACTAATTTTACTGAATTTGCAAGAATTATGCAGAAAGATCATGGTTTTACATTATCAAGAAGTACTATTTATAATATTTTAAGAGAAAAAAGAATAAGATCTCCACAACGCAAAAAAACAAAAAGAAAAAAGAAAACTACTATATGAAAAAAACAAACACTGTAAAGGTTGGCAATCTTTTTATAGGTGGAGGAAATAAAATAGTAATTCAAAGTATGACTAATACTAAGACCAAAAATATTATTGAAACTGTTAATCAAATTAAAAAACTTGAGAAATCAGGATGCGAATTAGTGAGAGTTGCTGTTTTAGATGAATCTGATGCATATTCTCTTAAAGAAATAAAACAACAAATTAACATTCCTTTAGTTGCTGATATTCATTTTGATTACCGCTTAGCTTTAATTTCACTTGATATGGGAATTGATAAACTAAGAATAAATCCTGGAAATATTGGTTCTATTGAAAAAATTAAGATGGTTGTTGAAAAGTGCAAAGAAAAGAAAATTCCAATTAGAATCGGTGTTAATTCTGGTTCTTTGGAAAAAGATATTAAAGAACTATATGGTTCTTCTGCTATTGGTTTAATTAAAAGTGCTGAAAGGCATGTTAAAATTTTAGAAGATTTAGATTTTAAGGAAATTATAATTTCAATTAAAGCCTCTAATGTTAAAACAACTATTGACGCATATAAACTTGCTAGCAAAACTTTTAACTATCCTCTTCATATTGGCGTTACTGAGGCTGGCACTATACTAGGGGGAACTGTTAAATCTTCAGTAGCTTTAGGCATTTTATTAAACGAAGGAATAGGTGACACTATTCGTGTATCTCTAAGTAGTGATCCTGTAAATGAAATAAATGTTGCAAAAGAGATTCTTGCTTCCCTTAATTTATATCAAAAACCAGAATTGATTAGCTGTCCTACTTGTGGAAGAACTCAATATGATATGTTACCAATTGCTAAAGAAATTGAAGAATTTCTAAATACTTTAGGAAACATAACGTTAAAAGTTGCTATTATGGGTTGCGCTGTAAATGGTCCTGGTGAAGCAATGGACGCTGATATAGGAATAGCAGGTGGAGTTAACTCTGCACTTCTATTTAAAAAAGGAGTTATAATAAAAAAAATCGCTCAAGAAAATATTGTTTCTGAATTAAAAAAAGAAATATTATTAATGATTAAATAAAAGGGTTGGCATTTTGCCAACCCTTTTTTCATTCAATTAAATTTTAGTAATTTTATCCTTTAAATCATTATCAAAAATATTAGTTTTAATCATTTTAATTTCATATTTATAAGGAGCAAAACTACCTTCGTTAGTCTTTACATAAGGAGTTTCAAGAATTTTTGGAATGTTAGAAAATCTTTCATCATAACAGAATTTTGAGATAGTTTCAAAACCTATTTCACCAAAACCAATATTTTCATGACGGTCTTTATTAGCACCTCTTATATTTTTGGAATCATTGATATGAAAAACTTTAATTTTATCTAAACCGACAGTCTCATCAAATTCTTTTAATACACCTTCATAATTGTTAACAATATCATAACCTGCATCATGCACATGACATGTATCAAAACATACTACAAGTCTATTGTTATTTATTTCATTTATTAAATAATTAAGATGTTCAAATCGATTACAAAGTTCTGTTCCTTTACCAGACATAGTTTCTAAAGCTATTTTAACATTTAAGTCTTTAGTATTCGCTAATATAGCAATTAAGGCATGTTTTATCTGTTCTAGTCCTTCTTCAACAGTAAGTGTTAAAGAATTACCTGGGTGTAGAACAATGTATTCTGCCTCAATAAAAGCAGTTCTTTTTATTTCTTCAGTCAAAAAATCAATTGCAAATTGTCGTTTTACAGGGTCAGAATTAGCTAGATTTACTATATAAGGAGCATGCACTATAATATCAGATTTATGTATATTATTAAGTTTTAATAGTTTATGATACTCATCTACATTCAATAGAGAAACATCTTTTCTATAAGAATTTTGTGGAGCACCTAAATAAACCATAAAACAATTAGCACCAAATTCTACTGCATCTAAGACAGATCCTTTTAACATTAAATCTCCCTTATTGGAAACATGGCAACCTAATTTCATTTATCTTTCCTTGCTCTCTTTTTGTAAATTTCTGATATTCTAGCTCTTTTTATTTTTCTAGCTTCTTTTTCTATCATTTCTTTTCTCTTCTTTTTATAACCTGGTTTTACAGTTTTTGGAACTGGATATTTAATATGTAGTAGATCTTCTTCTTTTAAATACTTATTTGGTCTTTTTCTAAATTTAGCTTTAGCAGGTGTAATAACTCCCTTTTTCACATCAAAGAAAGCAATTTCTAATCCTTTGGCTCTTAACTTCCTAATATAATTATCATCATCAAATTCATAAAGAGTATAAGCGATACCGCTGCTATCATACCTTGCTGTTCTACCAGTTCTATGAATATAGAATTCAATTTCTTCGGGAAGTTCGTAGTTTATTACATGACTAACTCCAGTAATATCAATTCCTCTTGCAGCTATATCACTAGCTACAACATATTGATAATCGCCATTTTTAATTCTTCGTAAAACTTGTTTTCTTTCTCTAGCTTCTAAATCACCAGTAAGCATAATAACCTTATAACCATTTTCACCTAGAAAATTATTTAAAGATTTAACTCTATCAACTGTGTTTGCAAAAATCAAAACTAAATAAGGGCTAAAAGTACTTAGTAAATCAAGTAGAACTTTATTCTTATCTTTATTCTTAACAGCAATAAACTTATGATCAATTGATGATTTACTTATTTCTTTATCTGTTAAATCTATAAAAATAGATTTTTCTAAATATTTATTAATAAATTTCACTAAAGTTTGTGAAATTGTTGCACTAAATAGGAGTATTTGTATTTGTTTAGAGAACAAAGAGAAAATATTATCAATTTCAATTATTTCATCTTGTTCAAAAACCATGTCCGCTTCATCAATAACTACTGTTTTAGCCGTATATATTTTTAATAAATTATTATCTTTAGCTAAGTCTTTTATTTTACCTATCGTTCCAATAACAATTTGTGGTTGGCTTTTTTCTAAACGAGTAATTTCACTTTCGCGATCGCTCCCTCCTACGTATAACCTTACATCAATTGGTTGTTTAGAAAATTTTATTAATTTTACCAATTCTTCATAAATTTGATAACCAAGTTCTCTTGTTGGAGTAATAATTACAGATTGTACTTCTTTTAAATCAATATTTAGTTTTTCTAAAATAGGAATCAAAAAAGCGTGCGTTTTACCTGTTCCAGTTTGGCTTGTACCAATAATTTGTTCACCCTTTAAAGCAAGCGGAATTACTTCTTCTTGCATCGGTGTAAGTTCAAAAAAGCCGATTTCTTTTAAACCTAAATTAATAAATTCTTTTAATTTTAAATCAATAAATTTCATATATTTCTCCTTTAGATATTGGATATCCTACCTCTATAATTTTAACTTTCACTAAATCATTTTCTTTTACAAGATCTGATTTAAATTCTATTTGCAAATAATTTCTTGAATGACCATAAGCAATACCATTATTATTTCTCTCAACTATCACTTCCATAATTTCATTTAAATAATTTTTTCGATAATTTAAAGCCATTTTCTCATTTAATGCTTGTAATTCTTTTTTTCTAATATTTTTTACATTATTAGGAATAATTCTATCCATTTTATAAGATTTCGTATTAGGCCTTGGAGAATATGGAAAAACATGCATTTCTCCAAAACCAATTTTCTTTAAAAATTCATATTCTTCTAAAAAGGCTTCTTCAGTTTCACCATTGAATCCAACCATCACATCAGTTGTTATATTGCAACCAGGATATATTTTTCTTATTTTATTGATTTTTTCAAAAAAATAATCAGTATTATATTTCCTATTCATATTTTTCAAAACATTATTAGCTCCACTTTGTATTGGAATATGAAAATGATTGCAAAAATAATTTTTATTTTTTTCAAGAATAATTAATAGTTCATCAGTAAGTTCTGTAACTTCAATTGAGGAAATTCTAATTCTTCCTAAACTAGGAATTATTTTTACTAAATCATTTAATAACTTGGCAAATGAATAATTATCTAAATCTTTACCATAGTTACCAGTGTTAATACCAGTTAAAACAATTTCTTTAATACCTGTTGAAAATAAGATGTTAATTTCATTAATTACATCTTCTGGTTTTCTGCTTCTTGATCTTCCTCTTGCATAAGGGATTCTACAATAACTACAAAAATTATCACAACCGTCTTGAATTTTAACAAAACCTCTTGTCTTATTTTCAAAGCGATTAACTTTTAATTCCTCATATTTTATATTGTTTTTATCTGTATCTATCTTTATAATTTTTTCTTTTTTATTAATAAATTCCATTACATATGAAAACAATAAATTTCTTTTAGAAGTTCCAATTAAAATATCTACCCCTTCTATTTTTTCAACATCTTCATGATTCAATTCAGCAAAACAACCCATAACAGCAACTATGCCCTTAGGATTATTTTTTATTGCTTTTCTAATAATTTGCCGACTTTTTTGATCAGAATTAGCTGTAACAGTACATGTGTTAATTATATAAACATCACAAACATCATTGAATTCTGCAAGTTCAAAACCATTATCTAAAAATTTATTGATAACGGCTTCAGCTTCATACATGTTTACTTTACAACCAAGTGAATAATAACTAACTTTCATTATTTAACTCCATTTCGTAACCAATAGCAGCCATAATGTAAAGTGGAGCAGTTTCAACACGTAATATTCGTGGCCCTAAACCGATTAATTTAAATTGATTGGCAATTAAAGTTTTTATTTCTTGTTCGGAAAATCCTCCTTCAGGGCCAACTAAAACTAAGATATTTTTGCCTTTAAAGTTTTTAATTAAACTTTTAAAGCTGTAATTGTTTTGTTTTCCTGCTTCTTCATAAGCCACTAAACAAAGATCATAACTTTTTGAAAAATCAAGAAAATTTTTAAATGTTAAATTAGGAAAAACTTCCATAATTTTATTCCTATGGCTTTGTTCACTCGCTTCTTTTGCTATAGTTTTCATTCTAATCAACTTTTTTTCATCATTTTTAGGTTTAATTAAAGATCTAGATAATTTAACACTAACAAAACCGCTAGCTCCAAGTTCAGCAACTCTTCTTAAAACTTCTTCAGTTTTTTCTCTTCGAACCATTCCTAGAGCTATAGTCACAAAGACATTTAATTCAACATCTAAATCCAACTTTTTAAAAATACCTGCAATTACATAATCTTCCATAATTTCGTCTATTTTGCATAAGAAAACTTCTCCTAATTCATTAACTACTTCTATTTCTTGATCTGTTTTCATACGCATAACATTTTTGATATGATGAAAATCTTGGTCTGTTATCTTAACAAAACCAAGTTTTTTATTTATATTTAAATTATTCACAAAATATCTTTGCATATTTTTTTCACCTATTAGTATTATAACATATTTTAAGTATTAAATAAAAAGAATAACATAAAAAAGCGGTTTTATAAACCGCTAATTTTACTTATTTTTTTTAAAAAACTTTTTAAGTTTATCAAAAACTGAGTCATTAGTTTCTGCGGTTTTTGACAATTGCTTGAATATTTCTTTTTGTTCATTTGTTAACTTTTTAGGAGTTATTAAATTACAAGTAATATATTGATGTCCTTCTCTTCCGCTTCTACTATTTTTAATACCTTTATTAGGTAATCTAAATTTAGTTCCTGTTTGGGTACCAGCTGGAATTTTTAAAACGACATCTCCATGAATAGTTGGAACTTCAATATCAGCTCCTAAAGCAGCTTGTGAAAAAGTAATTGGCATATCCATTAAAATATCTAAACCATCTCGAGTAAATATTTCGTGTGGTTTAACATTTACATAAATATATAAATCACCATTGACACCACCATTATATCCTGCTTCACCATATCCTGATAATCTCAATCCTTGACCCTCATCAATACCAGAAGGTATTTTTAAATTGATTGTTGAAGTTTTTCGAACTCTTCCGTCGCCACCACAAGTCTTACATTTATTTTTAATGATTTTACCAGTTCCTTGACAGTTTGGACAAGTTGTTTGACTTTGAAAAGCTCCAAATAAAGTTGATTGAGTACTTGTTATATGTCCCGTGCCATGACACCTAGTGCAAGCTTTAATATCTGATTTAGATTCAGCACCTAAACCATTACAAGTTTCACAAGTGTCATTTTTAGTAACATTAATTGGTTTTTCTGTTCCAAATGCTGCTTCTTCGAAAGTAATTGTTATATTAGTTCTTAAGTCAGCACCTTGTCTTGACGATGAGGAAGATCTACTTCTTTGGCCTCCAAAACCACCAAACATCTGATTAATTATATCATCAAAACTACCAAAACCACCAAAGCCTGCACCTGAACCACCGCCTAAATTAGGCGCATCATGGCCAAATTGATCATATTGAGCTCTTTTTTTAATATCGCTTATTACTTCATAAGCTTCTTGTATTTCTTTAAATTTTTCAGTTGCATTTGGATCTTTACTTACATCGGGATGATATTTTTTTGCTAAGGTCCGATAAGCTTTTTTTATCTCATCTTCATTAGCTGTTTTAGAAATTCCAAGAACCTCATAATAATCTCTTTTAGCCATTAATACCACACTTTCCTAATTTATAATTATTTATCTGTAAAATCAGCATCAACTACATCATCGGGATTAACAGTATCATTCTCAGTATCTGTAGACTCTGCAGTGTTTTGTCCTTGAGCTTTTTGATATGCTTTAACAGCAATATCTTGACTTGCTTTAACTAGCTCATCTTTTTTCGCTTTTATATCATCAATATCATTACCTTTTAAAGCTTCTTCAAGGTGAGAAATCTTTTCATTAATATCAGTTTTTTCTGAATCAGTTACTTCTTCTCCTAAATCTTCCATAGATTTTTTAGCAGTAAAAATTATATTTTCAGATTCATTTCTTAAATCAATTTCTTGTTTCTTCAGTTCATCATTAGAAGCATTTTCTTCAGCTTCTTTGATCATTTTATCAATTTCTTCTTTTGATAATGAAGAACCATTTTGGATTACAATACTTTGACTCTTTTGAGTTCCTAAATCTTTAGCACTAACACTAACAATTCCATTTGCATCAATATCAAATGAAACTTCAATTTGTGGAACTCCTCTAGGTGCAAGTGGGATATTACTTAACTGAAAACGTCCTAATGTTTTATTATCAGCAGCCATTGATCTTTCACCTTGTAATACATGAATATCAACAGCAGGTTGATTGTCTGCTGCAGTTGAAAATACTTGTGATTTAGATGTTGGAATAGTCGTATTTCTTTCTATTAATTTTGTAGACACACCACCTAATGTTTCAATTCCAAGTGATAAAGGAGTAACATCTAGTAATAAAACGTCTTTAACATCTCCGCTTAAAACACCAGCTTGGATAGCTGCACCCATGGCAACAACTTCATCAGGGTTAACACTCTTATTTGGTTCTTTTCCTAGTTCTCTTTTTACTACTTCTTGAACAGCAGGTATACGTGTTGTTCCACCTACCAATAATACTTGGTCAATATCTTTAGCTGTCATTTTAGCATCTTTAATTGCTTGACGAAGTGGTCCAACGGTTGCTTCAACTAAATCTTTAGTCATTTCATCAAATTTAGCTCTTGTTAGAGTTAAAGTTAAATGCAGAGGACCATCTGAAGAAACAGAGATAAATGGTAAACTAATATCTGCTTGTGTAATACCACTTAAATCCATCTTTGCTTTTTCAGCAGCTTCTTTTAATCTTTGAATAGCCATTTTATCTTTACTTAAATCAATACTATATTGTTTTTTAAATTCGGTTACCATCCAATCAACAATTCTTTGGTCGAAATCATCTCCACCAAGTTTATTATTTCCAGCAGTAGATATTACTTCAAAAGTACCATCCGCTAAAGATAAAATAGAAACGTCAAACGTTCCGCCACCAAAATCATAAACAAAAACAGTTTGTTCCTTATCAATTTTGTCAATACCATAAGCTAAAGCTGCAGCAGTTGGCTCATTAATAATTCTTTTAACATTTAAACCAGCAATTGTGCCAGCATCTTTTGTAGCTTGACGTTGAGCGTCATTAAAATATGCTGGTACAGTAATTACTGCATCAGTTACTTTTTCACCTAAAAATGCCTCAGCAGTTGCTTTTAAATTTTGTAAAATCATTGCTGAAATCTCTTGAGGTGTATATTTTTTATTATTTACATTAATAGTTTGTTTTGTTCCAATTATTCTTTTTACTGAAGATACAGTATCAGGATTAGTTACTACTTGTCTTTTGGCAATGCTCCCTACTTGTATTTCACCACTTTTAAACGCTACTACAGAAGGTGTTGTTCTATTACCTTCAGCATTTGCTATAATTTTTGCTTCTTTTCCGTCCATAACTGCAACACATGAGTTTGTAGTTCCTAAATCAATTCCTATAATTTTTGCCATTTTAAATTTCCTCGCTTTCAACTTTCTTTTTCTTTTTTGATTCTTTTGTATTAATATCTTCTAATTTATTTACTATAACTATTGATGGTCGTAATACTCTATCCTTAAATAAATAACCTGTTTGTGTTTCATTAAGGATTATTCCATCTTCTTTAGTTACATCACTTTGAGTCTCAATAGCATGATGTATTTTTGGATCAAATTGTTTTCCAATTACATCTATCTTTTTAACACCTTCATTTTTTAATAATTCTTGCAAATTATTATTAATCATTTTGAAGCCGACAAGATAATTATTAATCTTGGGGTCATCATTATTAACACTGACAGCTTTATCAAAAATATCAATTATGTTAACAAGTTGTTCTAAAACATTTTGAGCTGCATATTTACGATCCCTTATCTTTTCTTCATCAATTCTTTTTTTATAATTTTCTGAATCTGCTAAAGTTCTTAAATATAAATTATTAAGTCTTTTAACTTCTGCACTTAATAAATCTAAATCTTCAACTTGTTTTTCATTATCTAAATCAATTTCTTCTCTTTCGTCAATAACTTCATTGTTTATCATTTCTTCTTTTTCTTCTTCACGATATCTGTTTTTCATTCATAATCTCCTATTTTATTTTTGCTATGTTTTTAGCTATATATTCTAATAATGGAATAATCTTATGATATTCCATTCTTGTAGGGCCTAAAATAGCAATAGCTCCTTTTTCACCATCATTCATTTCATAAGGAACAGAAATGATAGTACAATTTTGCATTGCTTTAACACTATTTTCATGACCAATAGATATTGATATTCCATTGTCATCCATAAATAAATCTTTTAAAATTTCGCCACTTTCAACAGCATCAATTAAAGATTTGGCCTTTTCAACATCTCTAAATTCTGGTTGGTTTAAAATATTAGTCTTACCTTCCATAAAATATCTATCTTGTGCCATATTAGTAAATACTCTAACAAAACCACTTAATAAATCATCATAAAAATCAAAATACTCTCTAACTTTATCTTCAGTAAACTTTTCTTGAATAACTTCATCAATTTTAGAAATTGGAGAGTTATGTAATGCACCATCTAAAAAGAATATTACTTTCTCTATTTCTGAAAACTTAATATCCGTAGGAAGAGAAATAATTCTACTTTCAACATAACCTTGATCAGTAATCATTAAAATTACAGCGCTATTTTTAGAAACTTGATAAATTTGTAATTTTTTTATAACTGCATTATAGCCTTGACTACCTAAAACAAAAGCAGCATAGTCTGTTAAACTAGTAAGAATCGCTACGGATTCTTTAACTGCTTTTTCACGAGTAATATATTCTTGCTGAAATATTTCATCAAGTAATGGAAAAGATTCAATTGATTTATCATCTTCACCAATAATAATTCTTACATATTCTCTATAACCATCTTCGGAAGGGATTCTCCCACTTGAAGAATGAGTTTTTGTAATTAAGCCTAAAGTTTCTAACTCAACCATATCATTTCTAATAGTAGCTGATGAAAAGTTTAAACGAAATTCTGGTCTATTAACTAAAGTTTTAGAGCCTACTGGTTCTGCAGTTTTAACATATTCTTCAACAATAGCTTTAAGAACTAAGCTTAATCTACCTTCTAGCATAATGACCTCCTTTCGTTAGCACTTTATACTAATAAGCACTATAGATATTATACTATATTTGATTAGCACTGTCAACCGTTATGTGCTAAAATAATAAATAAAAAAGCCTTTTCATTTGAAAAAGCTTTTTTATTTTAATTTATTTTTTATATCATTTGCTGCTTTTTGTCCTGCTCCCATGGCAAGAATAACTGTAGCAGCACCTGTAACAGCATCTCCACCTGCATAAATCATTTTTTTGGAGGTTTGATTATTTTCATCAACAACTATACAACCCCATTTATTAAAAATGATGTTAGATTTTTGTTTTTGAAGTAAAGGATTAGGATAATTACCAAGAGCCATAATAACTGTGTCAACTTCTAATACAATTATACAATCATTTAAAAATTCGAAACTTCTTCTACCTGATTCATCTTTATCTCCAAGTTTAGTTTTTATACATTTTATTGCTACAACTTCGTGATTTTCATTACCCAATATTTCAATTGGGCTACTTTGAAGATCAAAAATCACTCCTTCTTCTTGTGCATGTTTAACTTCTTCAAGACGGGCTGGCATCTCATCAAAACTTCTTCTATATATTAAATGAACTTCTTTAGCTCCTAGTCTAATGGCAGATCTTGCAGCATCCATAGCAACATTACCACCACCAACAACAGCAACAATTTTTTGTTCTCTTAACGGAGTGTCATAATCGTCTTTATATGCTCTCATTAGATTAACTCTTGTTAAAAACTCATTAGCGCTCATAACTCCATTTAGCATTTCACCTTTGATATTCATAAACCGAGGAAGCCCTGCTCCAGTACCTAAAAATAAAGCATCGTGCTTCTTTTCTAATTCATTTAAATAAATTGTTTTACCAACAACAACATTATAATTAAAAATTACTCCCATTTTTTCTAATTTTGTTACAAGAGAATATATAAGTTCTTTTGGTAATCTAAACTCAGGAATACCATAAGTTAATACTCCACCAGCTACATGAAGTGCTTCGTATATTTCAACATTAAATCCATTTAAAGCAAGTTCATAAGCACAAGCTAATCCAGCAGGACCGCTGCCAACAATACCAACTGAATATTTATTTTTAGCAATACTTTTATCACTAAACCACTTGGATTCATCAAACACAAATCGTTCAAGATTGCCTATAGCTACTGATTTTCCTTTAATAGCTCTAACGCATACAGCTTCACATTGTTTTTCTTGTGGACAAACCCGACCACAAATATCTCCAAATAATGATTTTTCTAATATTGTCATTTTAGCTTTATCTATAAGCCCATTATTAATTTCCATAATAAACTTTGGAATATTTATGCTTACAGGACATGCTGAAACACAAGGATGATTTTTGCAATTTAAACATCTAGATGCTTCAAATTTTGCTTCTTCTAAATTATATCCACAAGTAACTTCATCAAAACTAGTCTTTCTATCCGCCAAAGGAATAGTTCTCATTTTAATTCTTTCAGCCATTATTTGACATCCTTGAAAAGATTACACGAAGATTTTCTTTCCTCTTTTTGATACATTTTATTTCTGGCAATTGCAGCATCAAAGTTAACTAAGTGGCCTGGAAAATCAGGACCATCAACGCATGCAAATAAAATTTTATTTCCAACTTCAACTCTACACCCTCCACACATTCCAGTGCCATCAATCATAATTGGATTTAATGATACAATAGTCGGGATACTGTTTTTTTCAGCAATCTTCACAACATTTTTCATCATAATTAATGGGCCGACGGCATATATTAAAGAAAATTCATATCTCTTTATTATTTCATTTAATGCTTCTGTAACATAACCTAACTGTCCATAACTTCCATCATCTGTACAAGTTATATGGTTATTGCTCATTTTTTTAAATTCCTCTTCTAAAATAACTAATTCTTTATTTCTAAACCCTGAAATAGTATAAATATTTGCTTGATGGTCTTTAAAACCTTTTGCAACCGGATAACTAATAGCGCAGCCGATACCTCCGCCTATTATACAGACATTTTTATTTTCATAACCTTCAACTTCTGTGTGATTACCCAATGGCCCAACAAAGTCTAAGATAACATCTCCTGTTTCTAACAGAGATAGATCATGAGTCGTTTTTCCAACAACAACAAAAATAATCCTAATTGTATTTTCAACAAAATTAATAGCATTAATTGTTAAAGGAATTCTTTCCCCTTTTTCATGAACCCGTAAAATAATAAATTGCCCAGGTTTCGCTTTATTTACAATCAATTCATTATAAACATCAAATAAATATGTGCAATCGTTTAGCTTTTCTTTATTAATAATTTGATTTTTCATTTTTTCACCTAAAATAATAATTATTATTTTTCTCATATTCCAAGTTTGTATCTTCACCATGACCTGGATAAATTAAATAATCT
>DUUA01000079.1 GCA_012841765.1 Acholeplasmataceae bacterium | reverse complement strand
TTATTCTTATCCAGGAAAATATTCGCATTTTAAATTTCATATGCCCCCCTATTTTTTATAATTATATCATAAAGATAGACTATTTTGCTAATTTAATAAGTAAGTAGAAAGGTTTCTTGCTTGTTAATTTTGGTTAAATAATGTATAATAAGATGAGAAAAAGGTGGTACAAAAATGAGTGTATTAAAATTTTTTGCATTGGGAGGATTAGGAGAACATGGCAAGAATATGTATGTTCTGGAAATCGGCGATAGAATTTTTATTCTAGATGCTGGAATGAAGTTTCCTAGTGTTGAATTATATGGTATAGATGGGGTTTTACCTGATTTCAGTTATGTAATTGAAAATAAAAAGAAGGTTAAAGCTATTTTCCTTAGTCATGGACATGAAGATAATATAGGAGCAGTTGCTGAATTATTAAAACATGTAAATGTGGGGGTTTATGGAACCCACTTTACAATTTCTCTGTTGGAGAATGATCTTCAAGAAGAGGGAATGAATGTTAGTAATCATCGTTTATATAGAATAAATGATGAAAAAGTTTTAAAATTTGGAAATATTTTTGTTTCTTTTTATTCAACAAGTCATAGCATCCCAGAAAGTTTAGGAATTGTCATTAAAACTGTTGATGGTTTATTAGTGTATGCTCCAGGATTTGCTTTTTCAAGTAATTCTGATAAGAAGTATAAAACTAATTTTGGTAAAATTGGCGATTTAGGAAAAGAAAAAGTTTTAGCATTATTTGCTGAAAGTTTAGGAGCAGTTAATGCTGGAAGAACAGATAATGATTCAACATTGATACATACTGTAACAGATGCTGTTAGAAGAGAAGGAAGAATTATCTTTTCAATGTATTCTACTGATTTAGACAGAATCCAAAAAGTTATTAATATTAGTATTATGAACAATAGAAGAGTTGCACTTATTGGGCGTAAAGTTCAAAAAATTATTAATGTAGCAATGGAAACAGGATATTTAGAAATTCCTGCTGATAAGCTTGTTAATTTAAGGTTTTTAGATGAAAAAAATAGAAATGACGATAAAGACTTAGTAATTATTGTTACTGGTAATCATCATGAACCATTTAATATGTTGCAAAGAATGGCAAGTGGTCAAGATCGTTTAGTGAACATTAATGAAAATGATCATGTAGTTATCGTTTCTAATCCGCAACTTGGAACAGAAAAAGTTTCTGCAAAAGCTATTGACATGTTAAATATGGTTGATGCTGAAGTTACTAGAATTAGTAAAATGGATCTTAGAAGCTCACATGCGGGGCCTGAAGATTTAAAAATGCTTTATGGGATGATAAATCCTAAATATATAGTTCCTGTTGTTGGTGAATATAGACACCAATATATGCAAAAGAAAATCGCTTTAGAATCCGGATATGAAAACTTTAGTATTGTAGTTTTAGAAAACGGCGAAGTTATTACTTTTGAAGACGGAATACTAAGCACTAAGCGTGAACGTATTAAAACTGGCGATGTTTTAGTTGATGGGTCTGTTATTGGAGATATTAATGAAGTTGTTTTAAGAGATAGAGAATTTTTATCACAAGCAGGAACTGTTATTATTTCGATAATTTTAGATTCCCGAAACAAACAACTTGTTAGTGGTCCAGAAGTTGTTTTCAAGGGTTTTGTTTCAGATAAAGAAGCAGAAGAATTAGTAGAAAACATTATAATTAAAACTAATGGGATTCTAACAACACATTTAAAAAAGAAGTATATTGATTGGAATTTATTAAGAAATGATATTAAGGATGTAATTGGAAAATACTTGTATTATCAAACAAAAAGCAATCCAATTATTATGCCTGTTTTAGTTGATGAGGAAATTAAATAGGTTTTTATGAAGAAATTAAAAGGTTATGAAATAAGACAAATGTGGTTAGACTTCTTTAGAGAAAAAGGTCACTTGGTAATTCCTAGCGCTCCTTTAGTTCCTGTTAATGATCCATCTTTACTATGGATTAATGCAGGAATTGCTCCTTTAAAGAAATATTTTGACGGTAGAGAAATACCTGTTAGTAGAAGAATGGTCAATGCTCAAAAATCAATTAGAACTAATGATATTGAAAATGTTGGAAAAACAGCAAGACATCACACTTTTTTTGAAATGCTAGGCAATTTTTCTGTTGGCGATTATTTTAAAGATGAAGCTTTAACATGGGGCTTTGAAATTTTAACAAGCCCTAAGTGGTTTGGTTTTAATTTAAACAAACTATATTTTACTGTTTATCCTACTGATGAAGAAACTATCCAAAAATGGATTGAACTTGGTGTTGATAAAAAACATATAATTAAATTAGAAGGAAATTTTTGGGAAATTGGTGAGGGCCCTTGTGGACCAGATACTGAAGTTTTTTATGATCGTGGAGAAAAATACGATAAAAATAAACAGGGTATTAAACTTCTTGAAAATGAAATTGAAAATGATCGTTATATTGAAATTTGGAATATAGTATTTAGTCAGTTTAATGCTGAAGCGGGCAAAAAAAGAGAAGATTATCAAGAATTACCAAGTAGGAATATTGATACTGGTATGGGCTTAGAAAGAATGGCTTGCGTTATGCAAGAAGTTGAGACTAATTATGATACTGATTTATTTTTACCAATTATTAATAAAGTTGAAGTCTTAACTAAAACCAAGTATGAAGGCCAAATGGCTTTTAAAGTTATTGTTGATCATGTCAGAAGTGTAGTTTTTGCAGTTTCTGATGGAGCAATTTTATCTAATGAAGGTAGAGGCTATGTTTTAAGAAGAATTTTAAGAAGAGCTGTTAGATTTGGTAAAAAGTTAGGAATGAATGAACCTTTCCTTTATAAATTAGTTGATGTTGTTGCGGAAAATATGTCTCATTTCTATCCTTATCTTTTAAACACTAAAGATAATGTTAAAGATATTATTAAAATTGAAGAAGAAAAGTTCTTACACACTTTAGAAAGTGGTGAAAACAGACTTTTAGATTATATTAAGAATAGTACAGACAAAGAAGTAAGTGGAGAAATAGCTTTTCTATTATATGATACTTTTGGATTCCCTTTTGAACTTACTTTAGAGGTTGCTGAAGAACATGGTTTTATTGTTGATAAACTTAGTTTTTTAGAACAACTTGGTAAGCAAAAAGAAAGAGCAAGAGGAAGTAGAGCAGAAGAACAATCAATGAATATTCAAAATGAAGAATTTTTAAACTTGAAAGTTGATTCTGTTTTTTTAGGTTATAATGAATTAGAATCTAATTCGGTTATTAAAGCTATATTTTCTAACGATAAACAAGTTGTAAAAGGTAAAGGTGAACTACTACTAGTTTTTGATAAAACACCAATGTATGGTTTAAGCGGAGGTCAAGTTGGTGACTTGGGAACTCTCTATTTTAATAATGAAGAATTTTTAATAACTAATACAATTGTTTTACCTAATAAGCAACACGCTTCATTTATAAATACAGGAAATACAGAGTTTAAAATTAATGATAAAGTTTCAATATTTGTAAATAAAGAATTTAGAAAAAATGTTGCCAGAAATCACTCAGCTACTCATTTGCTAAATGAATCATTACGTCGTGTTTTAGGGAAACATGTTCAACAACAAGGGTCTATGGTTTCAGATAAAGAACTTAGATTTGATTTTAACAATTATAAACCATTAACTGATAATGAATTGTTAAAAATTGAACATTTGATAAATAAAGCAATAGATGCTAACCATGATGTTATTACTAAAATTATGGCTTTTGATGAAGCTAAAGGCGAAGGTGTTCAAGCATTATTTACAGATAAATATGAAGATTACGTTCGTGTTGTTAATATGGAATATTCAAAAGAATTATGTGGTGGTACTCATGTTAAATCAACTGGAGAGATTAAAAGATTTGTAATTACTAGTTGTGAAACGAAAGGGTCAGGAATTTTTAGAATTACTGGAACAACCGGAATTAATGTACAAAATGCTTTAATCGATAGTATTAAAATAATTGAATCTGATATTACTGATTTAAGAAAAAAAGCTTCTCTTATTATAAAAGAAGCTAAAAATGATAATATTGAATTAGATTATAATAATATTGAATTATCTTCTTATCTTCCGAGTTATGAGTTAATCATTAATCGGAAAAATGAATTAATGAAAATACAAGCTGAAATAAAAGAATTAGAAAAAACATTTGAAAAATTAAAAAGAGAAACTAATAAATTAAAAACCGATGATTTTCTTAAATATGTTAATGAAAAAAAGGGAATTAATTATATAATTACTAAAGTAATAGAACAAGATAATGATATATTAAAAGATTTAATTGATAGTTTATCAGAAAAATTAAATAATTCTATTGTGTTTTTTGCTAATATCATCGATAATAAGGTTATCTATATTTGTAAGAATAAAACTTCGATTGTTAAAGCTGGAGACTTAGTTAAACAAGCAGCTATCATTTCTTTAGGAAATGGTGGTGGTCGTGCTGACTTTGCTCAATCAGGTGGGAAAGATATAAGTAAAGTTGATGCTGCTTTAGCAATAGTTAAAAATATAATTGAGGAGAAAATATGAAAGTAATTGGTCTCGATTTGGGAAGCAAGACAATCGGTGTTGCTTTAAGTGATTCATTAGGGATATTCGCTCATCCATTGAAGACATTTTATTTTCGTAATAATAACCTTGATGAAGCTCTAGAAATTGTTGCTGATTTAATTAAGGAACATGAAATAGGGACAATTGTTTTAGGGCTACCTAAGAATATGGATGGATCTATTGGCTTTCAAGCACAATATTGCTTGGATTTCAAAGATATGCTAGAAACAGAGCTTAAAATGGGAGTAGTTATGATAGATGAAAGACTTACTTCTGTAATAGCGGAAAGAACTATGATGAGTGCAGATTTAGATAATAGAAAGAGAAAAAAGCATGTTGATAAAATTGCTGCTGCTATTATTTTGCAGAGTTATCTAGATGGAGCAAAGAAAGGATAAGAATATGGAAAATGAAAAACAATTAGTCTATGTGAACGAAAAAGGAGATGAAGTTTTGTGTGAAATTTTATTTACTTTTGACAGTAAAGAGTTTGGTAAGAATTATGTATTATTCTACCCAATTGAAAATTCAGAAGATGAAGAAATTGAAATTATGGCTGCTGCATACGCACCAACTGACAACGGGGATGGAGAGTTAATTCCTATTGAATCTGACGAAGAGTGGGCATTAATTGAAGAGGTTCTTCAGTCTTTTAATGAAGAAGATGAAGACGATGAAGAATTTGATGAAGACGAAGAAGATTGTGAAAATTGCGAAGATTGTGATTGTGGTCATAAACACGATAAATAATCTTTTGAAAATTAAATTTAAAACACCCTAATAGCATTTATGCTATTAAGGTGTTTTTTTATTCTTTAATTAATAAAAAGGTTGCAATATCATCAAATATTTGGCCAATTTCTTCGTCTTTTTCATAGATTCCTAAATGTTTTTTAGGTTGTTCTAAAGGTATTTGGGCAAGAAGTTCAGCACCAAGTTCTTTAGCAACTTCTAATCCTCCACCTTGACCAAAAATATATTCTTTGTTATTATTTACAGGATTTTTAAAATATGACATATTTTCAATTACACCAATTATTTCATGCTTTAATGATTTTGAAGCATAACCTGCTTTGATAGCTACTTGTGATGCAGCTTTGTGAGGAGTAGTAACTATAATGGCTTCTCCAGTTGGGATTATATTTTTTAAATCAAGAGAAATATCTCCAGTTCCTGGAGGTGCATCAACAATTACAAAATCTAAATCTTTATCCCATGCTACTTCATAGAAGAAGTTATGCATCATTTTATTTAACATAGCTCCACGCCAGATGACTGGTTTATTACCTTCAACAAAAAATTCAGTTGAAATAATTTGCATTCCAAAGGCTTCTTTTGGAATAATTTTACCATCTTCATTAACTTTTGGAAATTCTTGAACCATTTCTAAGATTCTAGGAACTGAAGAACCATAAACATCAGCATCAATAATGGCAACTTTTTTATTTAAATTTTTCAAAGCATAAGCAATATTAACAGCTATTGTAGATTTACCAACGCCACCTTTACCACTTTCGATAATTATAAATCTAACATTTCTGTTAGTAATAGAATCTATTTTTCTTGCTTCTTCAATTTGCACTTGTATTCCAGTAAAACCTAGATCTAATTTAATCACCTTAGCAAGTTGACGTTTTAGATTACTTTCTGGTTTTCCACCTGCTCTACCCATTGCAATAATTAAAACAACTAAGTCTTTTTCGCTATCAATTCCAATGTGTTTGATTGCATTGCTTTCTGCTAATGTTTTGCCTGTTGACTCATCTATAAGAGGGCCAATCTTTTTTCTAATATCTAATGTATTCATATAATCTCCTTCTTTAATGGTATTAAATATTCTTGCGTATAAATATTTTTATTATTGCTTATTAAAGCAATTAAATGACTTCCTTTTAATTCAATTTTTCCTATTTTTGAATTAGTATTTTTTAAACTTGTAATAATTTTTTCTTTTACTAAATTATCAAGCGAATTAATATATTTTTCACCTTCAGGTGAAAATCCTAAAACTCTTAAATATTCTTCATTAATATCATCTGTGATTTCTAAGATAATATTAATTAATATTCGTCTAATTCTGTTTTTTGTATAACGTCTTGTGGCGATTTTATTGACTAAATCTTCAAAATCATTTACTTCCTTTAAAACATTATATATTCTGTTCTCAATTCCTTCTTTTACATCTTTAAATTTAGTTATTTCTTGGTTTTGTAAAATTACTTTATATTTTAAAAGAAGTAAAAAATTATTATAAGCATTTTTTTGATTTATAATATTTTTTCCTTTAGCTTCTTCAATTAAAAAATCATCAATATTTTCATTTTTAGTAAGTAGTGCCCTAAGAGAAGTAGCACTAGCAATTTTGGATGTGATAATATTATCGTAATAATTATTATTTATTCTTTTAATTACTGTAACATTAATTTTCGGATTTATCTTATCAATTGCTCTTAAATACTGAATCGCTAAAGTATTATTAGGTTTTGAAAAATGTTCTTGAATATCTTTATTAGTTGTTAACTTATAAATTGCTTTTAGGGATGCTTGAGAATAAGAACTTCCTTTATCTAAATAGAACTTTATGAAGTCGTTAAATGATTGATCTGAAATCATGTTCTTCATTTGGATTAAAAGGTTTAGGTTATCTAGTTCCACTCCAAAAGCTAAATCCGTAATATTAAATTGATTTAAAATATACAACGAATAATAGCTAAATAAATCAGCACTATTTATTGCATAAACAATCGGCAATTCTAAAACCAAATCAATTCCTAAATCAAGAAGTATTTTAGTTTTATCATATTTTGACATTACACTGAATTCACCGCGTTGGCAAATATTACCTGAAATTATCGCAATTGTATAATCAGGGTTCACTTCTTTTATTGCATTTTCAATAAAATATTTATGGCCATTATGGGGAGGATTTATTTCTAAGACTAATCCTAATACTTTTTTCATATACATCACCTTAAATATTATAACATAAAAGATGACAATTGTGTGAGAATTTGAGTAGTTTATACTGTTAAATATCGATAAAATATGATATAATAAATATTGATAAAAGAGGATGATTTGATGAAGATTTTTTATATTTTGTTACTTTTTGTAACAACATCTGCAGTTTTATATGGATGCAATCAAGATGATGTTTTGAAACAAGCTTATAAGGATTTAAAAATAACAGAGAACTTAGATAATGTAACAGATGATATTTATTTGCCTGATTCTTTATATGGGGTAAGCATTACTTGGTTAACTTCAGATGCAAATGTTATAAGTTCTTATGGAAATGTTATGAGAACAAATAAAGATAAATTTGTTATTTTAACCGCTATCTTAGAATATGAAGATAGTTTTTTAAGTAAAGATTTTGTTATTACAGTAATTAAACAAGTAGAAAAAACAAAGTTAGAATATGTGTATGATAGTTTAGAAATTCCCGAAATTGTTTATATTAATTCAGTGTTATCACTACCAAATGATTACCAAGGTGTAAAGATATCTTGGAGAAGTAGTAGAAATGATGTTATTACTTCTGAGGGATTTGTGAATGAAGTTTCTACAATGCAAATGGTTATAATTACTGCTCTGTTAAGTTATGAAAACGAAGTAATAATTAAAGATTTTGTGATAAAAGTAGAACCTATTTTAAGTAATACTGGAGTAATTTTAAAAGTTATAAATAAAATTATTATTCCAAAGATAACAATTAGTAATATTTCATTAATAGAAAGTTTAGATGATGTTAATATAAAGTGGAATAGTAGTCATCCAAGTTCTATTTCTGAAAGTGGTAAAGTAACGCAATTAGAAAAAAATGTTGATGTTGTTTTAACAGCTAGATTTTCTTATAATAATGAAATTGTTGACAAAGAATATGTTGTTACTGTTTTAGGACTAAATGATGAAAAAACAGAAATACAATATGCTTATGAAAATTTAAAAGTAGTTGATAGAATTACAAAAGATATTAGTTTGATTAATAAATATGAACAAGTTTCAATTAGTTGGGAAAGTAGCCAACCAGATTATCTTTCTAATACAGGAAGAGTTAATAGGATTGCAGTCGATGTTGAAGTCGTTTTAACAGCTACTTTACAATATGAAGATGAAATTTTAATTAAATATTTTTTAATAACAGTATTAGCAAAAAATGCAAATGGTGGGATTGAACTTTCTGGATATTATGAAAGTGCAAGCGGCTTAACAGGAATTGATTTGAAGAAAGCTTTAAACAACATTATTGATAATCATAAAACTTTTAGTTACTCAACAATTAAAGATATTATGAAAAAAACTGATGAAGATCCAGATAATTCAAGCAATGTAATCTTGATGTACACAGGATTAAGTGTTAGTAAAAGTAGTGGTGTTTGGAACAGAGAACATACTTGGCCAAAATCACATGGTAATTTTGGAACAAGACAACCGGAAGGAACTGATGGTCATCATTTAAGACCAACATTGATGGAAGCCAACTCAATAAGAAGTAACCTTGATTTTGATAATGGAGGTAATAAAGTTTCTAAAAATGTAACTTATGCTCCAGGTTCTTCATTTTCTTATTATGATAATGATAGTTTTGAACCTCGGGATGAAGTTAAAGGTGATGTTGCAAGAATGATGTTTTATATGGCTGTTCGCTATGATAATGAAGATAATTATAAATTGGATTTAGAACTTAATGATAATGTCAATAATGGAAGTAGACCTTATTTAGGAAGAATTTCTGTATTGCTTGAATGGAGCATCCAGGATCCTGTAGATGTTTTTGAACAAAATAGAAATGAAGTATTGTATAATAATCAATTAAATCGGAATCCTTTTGTTGATTATCCTGAATTTGTGGAAATGATATGGGGGACACCTTCAAAATTTAATTTGTATAATTCATTATCGGATAAAAATTTTGATGTTAATGAGTTAAAGTTTAATTATCATTGTGATTTATTATTTAAAAAAGAAAAATATATTATTTAGATGGAGGAAAAATAATGAAGAAAATTGGTTTATTTTTAATGAGTTTTATTTTAGTAGTTTTAGTATCACTTGGAAGTAGTAAAGCTGTAGGCGGAACAGCTTACTTTGTAGTTACTAATCCGGGTGAGGATATGTCAACACAAATTAATGTTAATTGGCATTCAGATGAATTAGATACTTATGTGTTACTTGCTAAAGCAAGTGATCCTAATTATGAACATCCAAGGAAAATAGATGGCGTTTATGATATGTGGAGTTTGCCTGAAGATGATGGTACTTATAAACATCAAGGTTTTACTCAAAGATTTGTCGTTTATGCAAGTATAAATGGTTTAACTCCTAATACTAAATATATGTATAAAGTTGGAAAAGGGAATAATTTTACTGAATCATACTATTTCACAACTGCTGAGGGAGATAATAGTCCTTTTAGTTTTATAAGTATTGCTGATCCTCAATATGGAAGTGCTCCAGGTGCTGCTGTTTTTAATAATATTACTAAAAAAGCATACGAAGTAGATCCTAATATTAAATTTTCTGTTTTATCAGGAGATGTTGTTGATAGAGGCGGGAAAATTGAACAATGGGAAATGTTATTTGATTTATCATCATTAAAAACAAATCCAATTGCTGTAACTCCAGGTAATCATGAATATTATGATGCATCATCATCACCAAAAACATTTACGGCTGAATATTTTAATCATTTCTTCAAAAATCCTGAGAATGGTGCTGAAAAAGCACCAAATACTTCTTATTTCTTTAAATACAATAGTGTTTTATATATTTCGATTGATAGTGAAAATGGTGCAGCTTTAACAAGTCAACAAGAATGGTTTTCAAAAGTTGTTGAAGAAAACTTTGCTCAATATATTGTAGTTTTTATGCATAGAAGTTTCTATGGTAACATATATGGAAATGTTTCACCCGGTCTTCAAAGAAACTGGCAACCATTATTTGACAGATATGGTGTTGATTTGGTTTTAACTGGACATGATCATGTTTATACAAGATCATATAAAGTATTTGAAGGAGAGGTTGTTGATGATTCTTCTAATGTGGGGACTTATTATGTAACTATGGGTCCTGGTGGTAAAAAGTTCTATGATCCAAAACCAACTTATGAAGATTTTTTCGCAAAAGTTATTTCAAAAACAACAATGGCAAACATTATTTCTGTAGATGGTACTGGTTTGCACATGAATATAATTAATGAAGCAGGTGCGTCAATCGATTTATTTACTGTTAAGAATAAAAGATCGGCTAATGCTAATTCTACTGCTTCAAAAGAATCAATTATGGATTCTTTTACTTTAGTTCCAGGAACTATCAATCAATCAATTGCTAGTTTAAAATTTTCTTCAGATTATTATGGATCAGTTAGTACTGTAAAAGTGAAAAATAGCACTGGTCAAGTTGTTGCAGATAAGTATTTATATAACGAAAATATGAATAATATTGACGTTAAGGATGTTCCTTTAAATATTGAAAGTACTTATGAATTAGTTGTTAAATTCCGTGATGGCACAGAAATGACAAGAGACGTAACAATTTTAAACCTTCCATATTACGGGGAAATTAGTAAAGCAAGAATAATTCCAAGAGGTGATGATAGTTTTGCTCTTGGATGGACAGCATATCTTCCAAATGATGTTTTAGATAATTATAAATTATTTGTTAATGGAGATTTAAAAGGTACGGCTACTAAAAGTGAAAGTAGAATTGATGTTACAGGAGTTCCAAACAGTATTGCAAATGATGTACAATTAGTTGGTTATAATGCTGAGGGAATAGAATTATTTACTTTAAATTTTACTTTTGGTGAAGATCCGTCATCTGTAGTTATTACTCCTAATGTTGAAGAAGTGACTATTACTGAAAAAGAAGAATTCACAATAGCTTTAGCGGTTGAGCCAAATATCAAAGTTAATTATGAGATTGTTGATTTAGATTCTAATTTAGAAATTATTTCTCATCTTGATAATATTTTCATTATTAAAGCAAATGAAGTTGGAAATTACATTTTGACGTTTAAAGCTGAAGGTAAAGAAGGAAGTGCTACAGTTAATTTGACTGTTTCTAAGAAAGATGTAGCTGTTGAAAGTATTACTATTTCTGGAAAAGAAAATATGATTTTAAGTGAAACACAAACATTGGTAGTTTCCTATTTACCAACTGATGCAACTAACCCAATTTTTGAATTTAAATCAAGTAATGAAGCTGTTTTAAAAGTTGATTCAAAAGGTAAAATTACGCCCAAAGCTATAGGTTCAGCTACTGTTACTGTATCTGCTGGAGAAGTTAATAAAATTATTGTTATAAATATAACTAATCCAGCTATTAATGTAGAAAGCATTGAAGTTGTTGGAAATGTTGAAATGGTTGCTGGGAAAAGTCAAACTTTAAATGTTACTTATACACCCTCAAACGCCACAAATGTTGATTTTACTTATTCATCATCTAATAATGAAGTTTTAACAGTTAATACATCTGGAAAAGTTATTGCAGTAAAAGCTGGAACGGCTATAATAACTGTTACAAATGGAGAAATTAGTAAAGATTTTAGCATTAATGTTTTACCAAGCACAACTGATAAAGAAATTACTTCTATTACTATTACAGGAAGTGATGAAATGCAAGTTAATGCTGAACAAACCCTAACAGTAACTTACGCACCAGAGGATGCTACTAACGCTAGCTTTACTTTTTCATCAAGTGATAGTGAAATTATTACAGTTGATGAAAATGGGAAAGTAAAAGCTGTTAAATCAGGATCTGCTGTTATTAGTGTAACAAATGGAGATATTACAAAGACGTTTACGATTACAGTTTTATCAACTGTAAAATCAGGATGCGGTTCTAATAATGCAATGATGTTGCTACCTTTACTAGGTGTTGCCTTAATTATTATTAGAAAACGAAGATATATTTAAAAATATATAGGAAACCTTTTAGGTTTCCTATTTTTATTGTCTTTAACTGTTGAGATAAAAAAGCATTTGGAGTATACTATACCTAGTATAAAAAGCAAAGGAGAAAAAGGATGGAGACTATTGTTATCGGAGTTATTGGTGCAGATGTTCACGCTGTTGGTAATAAAATCATTGAGTATACATTAACTAATGAAGGATATAATGTTGTTAATGTTGGAGTTTTATCAACTCAAGAAGATTTTATTAACGCGGCTATTGAATCTAATGCTAAAATTATACTAGTATCTTCGCTTTATGGACAAGGTGAAATTGATTGTCGTGGTTTGCGTGATAAATGCATCGAGTCAGGACTAGATGATGTTTTATTATACGTAGGCGGAAATATTGTTGTTGGAAAACAGGATTTTAAAGAAGTTGAGAAAAGATTTGCAGAAATGGGTTTTAACCGGGTTTTTCCTCCGGGTACACCTATAAATGTAGTCTTACCAACTATTAGAAAAGATTTGGATGATTTAAGATGAAAATATATTTGATGATTGACTTCGGTTCGACTTATACAAAACTGACAGCAGTAGATATTGAAGAAGGTAAATTACTTGGAAATTCTCAATTTTTTACTACTGTTCAGACTGATATCCGCGAGGGTTATCATCAAGCTTTAAATAGATTATATAAGATAATAGATCCTGAAATTAAATTTTCGAAAACTATTGCTTGTTCCTCTGCTGCTGGTGGACTTAAAATGGCAGCTATTGGGCTTGTTGAAGAATTGACAGTCGAAGCTGCTAAACGAGTTTGTTTAGGAGCTGGAGGGAAAGTTGATTTAGTTTTTTCTCATCATATAACTAAAGATGAGATAAAAAAAATAAAAGATGGAAATATTGATATTATATTGTTGGCTGGTGGAACTGATGGTGGAAATCAAGAGTGCGTAATATATAATGCTAAAATGCTTGGAGAAGCAGGGATTTCTATTCCAATAGTTTATGCTGGTAATAGTAAATGCCATGAAGATATAAGAGGTATTTTTTCTAAATATGATATTAATGGATATATTTGTGAAAATGTTATGCCTAAATTAAATGAATTAAATATTGGTAGTGCGCAATCAGTAATAAGAGATATATTTATGACTAATATTATTGAAGCTAAAGGGATAAAAAAAGTTGAAGCAGAAATTGATGAAGTCGTTTTTCCTACACCACATGCAGTTTTAAAAGCTGCTGAGCTATTATCAAAAGGTTATATGCATAATGAAGGACTTGGAGATTTGGTATTAGTAGATGTTGGAGGAGCGACCACTGATATTTATTCTATTGGGAGTGGAACTCCTAAAAGAAGTGATGTTATTTTAAGAGGATTAGAAGAGCCTTTTGCAAAAAGAACTGTTGAAGGTGATTTAGGAGTAAGATATTCAGCAATGGGTATCGTTGATAGTTTAAGTGAAGAAGAAATAAAACTTTATCATGAAAAGGGTTATGATCTTGTAAATGAAGCGAAACTTCGTTCATCACAAGTTGATAATATTCCAGAAACTGAACACGATGTTAATGTTGATAGAATACTAGCAGAAATTTCTACTGATAAAGCAATTAGTAGACATGATGGCAAAATAGAACCAGTTTATACACCAATTGGTACTATGTATTATCAAGTGGGGAAAGATTTAAGTAATGTAAATTATGTGATTGGGACCGGTGGTGTTTTAATAAATGCAAAGAACCCTAAAGAAATTCTACAAAAGGTTTCTTTCACTTTACAAAAACCATTAGAATTACGTCCCCAAAACCCTACTTTTATGGTTGATAAAGAATATATTTTAGCAGCAATGGGATTGCTAAGTCTTGATCATCCGGAAATAGCATTAAAAATTATGAAAGAAACTATTACAATAATTAATTAGGAGCATAAAAAGTGAAATTACGAAATAAAAAATGGACTACAAATGAATTTTTGAAAGTGAGAAAACAGGTGCTTGAAACATGGCCCACAGGAAGCTCACCTTTATTAAATTTAGATATTGCTGTTGAATATTTAAAGAAAATACCAAAAGAAAAAAACTTTGCTTTAAAATTAGCACAAGCAAAAAAAGAAGGGCGTACTTATGTACAACCTAGAGCTGGTGTTGCAACTTTAAAAGAACATATAGCATTATTACAAAAACTTGAAAAAGCTGGAGCAGATTTTCTACCTTCAACAATTGATTCTTATACAAGATTGAATCGGTATGAAGATGCTGAAAAAGCAATTAATGAAAGTGATAAAATTGGAAGAAGTTTATTAAATGGTTTTCCAGCTGTTAATCACGGTGTTGAAAAATGCAGGATATTAGTAGAATCAATTGGCGTTCCTGTGCAAGCTAGACATGGAACACCAGATTCTAGATTGCTTGCAGAAATTATTCATGCAGCCGGCTTTACTTCTAATGAAGGAGGAGCAATTTCTTATAATCTTCCATATGCAAAATCAGTTTCTTTGGAAGATACTTTATATTACTGGCAATATTGTGATAGATTAGTTGGTTATTATGAAGAAAAAGGAGTAAGTATTAACAGAGAGCCTTTTGGCCCTTTAACAGGTACTTTAGTTCCACCTTGTATTTCTAATGTTGTTGCAATTATTGAAGCATTGTTAGCAGCTGAACAAGGAGTTAAGAACATAACCGTTGGTTATGGTCAAGGTGGTAATGTTATTCAAGATATTGCTGCATTAAGATCATTGAATGATCAAACTGAGGAATATCTAAAAAAATATGGTTATAAAGATATGGTTGTTACGACTGTGTTTCACCAATGGATGGGAGGCTTCCCTGCAGATGAAGCAGAAGCGACATCTTTAATTTCTTTAGCATCAACTGTTGCCGCTTTAGGGAAAGCAACAAAAATGATTACAAAAACTCCATATGAATCTATTGGGATTCCTACAGCTGAAGCTAATTCTATTGGGATTAAAGCCTCTAAATATGTATGTAATGTTTTAAAAGATCAAGAGTTTGCTGAAAGTAAAGAATACTTGGAGGAATATTATCAAATTAGAAATGAAGTTGATAGTATGCTTGATAATATTTATAAAATAGGGGATGGAGATTTAGCGATTGGAGTTGTAAAAGGTTTTGAAGCAGGAATAATTGATATTCCTTTTGCGCCAAGTAGATATAATGCTGGTTTAATGTGGCCGGCGAGAGATTCTAAAGGAGCTATTCGTATTTTAGAATTTGGTAATTTAGGTGTTACAGAAGAAATAAAAAAATATCATAGAGAAAAAATAGAAGAAAGGGCAAAAGAGGAAAACAGACCTGTTTCTTTCCAAATGACTGTCGATGATGTAACAGCAGTTAGTATGGGAGAATTAATTGGTCGTCCTCAAATGAAATAGGGAAAAACATGAAAATTAAAAATGTTATTTTTACAAAATCCTATACAGGATTTTACTTTGATGACCAAGCAGCCATTAAAATGGGGGCTTTAAGTGATGGATTAGATTATGTTGGAGAACCAGTTACACCTGGTTTCAGCAAAATTCGTCAACCGGGAGAAGCAGTTTCTATTCAATTAGTTTTAGAAGATGGTAGTGTTGGTTTTGGAGATTGCACAGCTGTTCAATATAGTGGAGCAGGCGGAAGAGACCCTTTATTTCTTGCTGATGACGCTATTAATTTTTTAGAAAATAAAATTAAACCATTATTATTAAAAGAAGATGTAACTAGTTTTAAAGACCTTGCTGAAAAATATGATCATTTAATAATTGATGGTAAAAGATTGCATACTGCTATTAGATATGGAATTACTCAAGCACTTTTAAGTGCTACTTCAGCATGCCATAAATTAACTATGGCTGAAATAATTAGAAAAGAATATGGAATTAAAGATGATCATTATGAATCAATTCCTGTGTTTTCTCAAAGTGGAGATGACCGCTATACAAATGCTGATAAGATGATTATTAAAGAATCACCAGTGTTGCCCCATGCTTTAATTAACAATGTTGAAAAAAAATTAGGCAAAAACGGAGAAATTTTAAAGGAATATATGAATTGGTTGCGTAATAGAATTATTCATTTAAGAACAGATTTGAATTATGCTCCAATCCTACATATTGATACATATGGAACTATTGGTCTTGCTTTTAACTATGATGTTGAAAAAATGGTTGATTACTTACAAGAACTAAGTGATATCGCTAGTCCTTTTCATTTAAGAATTGAAGGGCCAGTTGATTCTGGTGATAAAAAATCTACAATGGAATATTTAAGAGATATTACTAAAATGTTGGATGAAAGAAAAATTAACGTGGAAATAGTTGCTGATGAATGGTGCAATACCTTAGAAGACATTATTTATTTTGCAGATAATAAAGCTGGTCACATGTTACAAATTAAAACTCCTGATTTAGGGGGACTTAATAATACAATTGAAGCAATATTATATTGCCAAAAAGCTAATATTGGTGCTTACTGTGGTGGTACTTGTAATGAAACGGATATTTCTACTCACGCAAGCATGCATATTGCTGTTGCTTGTAAAGCAGACCAAACACTAGCAAAACCAGGAATGGGCGTTGATGAAGCAATTATGCTTTGTGTCAATGAAATTAACAGAGTTTGTGCACTGGCAAATTCAAGGAAGAAATAAATGAAAAGCGCAACTTGTGGCAGTTTAGAGTCTAATGATTGTTTAATTACCGTAAGTAATAATGAAGATTTAGATATAAATATTAATAGTATAGTTTTTGATGCTTTTGGTGATGCTATTTATAAAGTTGTAAAAGAAACATTAAATGAACTGGGAATAAATAATCTTAAAGTTACTGTTAATGATAAAGGTGCTTTAGATTATGCTATTAGGGCGAGATTAATTACCGCAATCAATAGATTGGAGAAATAGAATGCGAAGAAGCTTACTTTTTATTCCTGGAAATAATCCAGGAATGTTACAAACGGCTGAAGTTTTTGAAGCTGATAGTATCATAATTGATTTAGAAGATGCAATATCTTTATTTGATAAAGATAGTGCTAGGAATTTAACTAAATCTTTTTTAGAAACTTTTCCAATGCAAAAAGAAGTAATAATTCGTATTAACAGTATTGATTCAGAATATTTTATTAAAGATTTAGAAAGCATTGTTACAGATTTTATTGATACTATTATGTTGCCTAAAGCAATGCCTGATGATTTAATTAAACTTGATGTTCTTTTAACAAAAATTGAAAAAGAAAAAAAATTAAAGAAAAAAATTAATGTGATTGCCTTAGTTGAACTTGCTGAATCAGTTTTAAAAATTGAAGAAATTGTTAAAATGCCAAGAGTTGATGGAGTATTGTTAGGTGCTGAAGATTTAGCAAGTGACATGGAAGTTGTCAGAACTAAAGATTCCGTAGAAATACTATATCCACGGGCAAAGGTTGCACTTGCTTGCATAGCTGCAAAAATTGAAGCTATTGATACCCCATTTACAAGTACTTTAGATACTGATGGGTTATTAACAGACTCTTATTTAGCAAAATCTTTAGGGTTTAAAGCTAAAGCTTGTATTCATCCAAATCAAGTAACTCATATTAATAATGTTTTTTCGCCCTCTTTAGTGCAAATTGAATATGCATTAAGAGTATTAGAAGGAGCAAAAAACAATACAAAAGGGGCCTTTAGCATTGATAATAAAATGATTGATAAACCAATTATTGAAAGATCACTAAAAATTATTAATCGAGCTAAAAGTTTTGGGTTATTATAATGAAAAATATAATAAATAGGAATGTTCCAACTGGTTTGAAACCATTTATGGGAACTGAAGAATATAAAAAACAAAAACGAATTTTAATAAAAGAAGTTATTTCGAGAAATAATTCTAAAGTTATAACTGATATTAAAGAACTATTTAACATATTAAAAATTAAAGATGGCTTTACTTTATCATTTCATCATCATTTAAGAAATGGTGATGAAGTAATGAATATGGTTTTATCTGAAGTAAAAAGAAGAAATCTAAAAGATATTACAGTAGCCGCAACTGGCATATTTGCTAATAATGATATGATGGAAGAATTAATATTAGACGGTAATATTACAAATATTCACACTAACTATATTAATGGTAAAGCTGCTAGAGCAATTAGCGAAGGTTTTTTGCGAGGTAATTTGATTATGCAAACTCATGGAGGAAGACCAAGGAGTATTGAATCTGGCGAACTAATAATTGATGTTGCTTTTATAGCAACACCAACTGCTGATAAAGACGGTAATGGTAATGGTTTAACAGGTAAAAATGCTTGTGGTGTTTTAGGATATACAATTTCTGATATGTTATATGCTAAACAGAAAGTAGTAGTAACTGACTCTTTAGTTGAAGAAGTAAACTATAATCAAATTGAAGGTAAATATATTGATTATTGTTTAGTTGTTGAAAGTATCGGCAGACAATCAGGGATTGTCAGCGGGACTACAAAAATTACTAAAGATCCTATTGGTTTAAAGATTGCTAAAGATACTGCTAAATTTATAGAAGAAGCTGGTTTACTAAAAAATGATTTTTCAATGCAAACTGGAGCTGGTGGAACATCTTTAGCTGTTGCTAGTTTTGTTAAAGATATTATGGAAAAAGATAATATCAAAGCCAAATTTGCTAGTGGGGGAATTACAGCTTATTTTGTTTCTATGTTAGAACAAGGATTAATAGAAAATTTATATGATGTCCAATGTTTTGATTTAGAAGCTGTAAAATCAGCTAAAAATAACACAAGCCATAAAATCATGAGTGCTAGCAAATATGCTAATCCTTATGATGATCCAATTGTAAATAAATTGGATTTTGTTATTTTAGGGGCGACTGAAATTGATCTTGATTTTAATGTTAATGTTACTACATCATCAACAGGATTAATTATGGGTGGCAGTGGTGGACATTCAGATACTGCTCATGGAGCAAAATTGACAATTATTGTTTCTCCAACAATGAAAGCAAGAACACCTATTATTAGAGAACGGGTAACAACAGTTACAACGCCAGGTTCTGATGTTGATGTTTTAGTTACTGAAAGAGGAATTGCTATTAATCCTAAAAGAAATGATTTAATAGAAATGTTTAAAAATTCAAAATTAAAAATTGCTTCAATTCATGAACTTTTAGAAATAACTCATAAGTATACAGGAATTCCCAAAAAGACTGAATTTAAAAAAAGAGTAGTTGGTGTTGTTCAGTACCGTGATGGCTCTATAATTGATTCAATTTATCAAATAAGGAAAATAAATGAATTATAATATAAAAGAAGTAATTAGTGATAATGATAAAGAAACTGTAGCTGCTTTTCTTAAAAAGTTTAATTTTAAATATGAAAATGTAGATTATTCTATTTATCTTGAAGTTGAAAAAGAAGTGATTGCTACTGTTTCAACACGTCATAATATAATTACTTTTTTTGCTATAAGTGAAGAATTTCAAGCGGAAAATATCGCTGGGTATTTATTGTCTTATATGATTAACCATTTGGCCAGTAAGGGAATAGACCATTTGTTTATTTATACAACACCAATGTATTTTAAATATTTTGAAAGCATGAGTTTTCGTACTATTTTATTAACTGATGTTGTTGCTGTTTTGGAATCGAATAATTATGATATAAAAAAAGAACTTCACAAATTAAAAGTCAAATATTCTTTAAATGAAGAAAAATATAATGCAGTCTGCCTTAATGCCAATCCTTTTACTAAAGGTCATTTATACTTGATTGAAAGTATTTTAAAAGAAGGTTTACCACTAATAGTTTTTGTTTTAGAAGAAGATAAATCATTTTTTTCATATGAAGATAGATTTAAAATGGTAAAATTTGGTTTAGAAAAGATAAAAAATGTTACAGTCGTTCCAAGCACTTATTATTTAATTTCAAATTTAACTTTTCCAACTTATTTTTTAAAAGATGATATTGATAAAGTATCTGTAGAAGGTAAAGTTGATGCTCTGATTTTTAAAAATTATTTTATGAAAATCTTTAATATTCAGAAACGTTATGTTGGAGAAGAAACTGATCCAACAACTAAAAGATATAATGAGATGTTAAAGGAAATATTAAATGATGATTTAATTATTATTCCAAGAAAAAAAGTATTTGATGAAATAATTAGTGCAAGTTTAGTAAGAAAGAAATATCAAGAAGATGATTTTAAAAGTTTATCTTCTTTAGTTCCAAAAAAAGTAGTTTCTTACCTAAAAAAATTAAAGGATATATAATGGATAAAATATTAGATGATCGTGAAAAAAGAATACATAACTTAAAGAAATTTATGATAAACGACAATATTTATGTTGTTGTTAAGGCTAACATTCCTGGAATTAATAAAAAAATATTTTATTCATATTTTTTCATTAAGTTTTTTAAAAAACTATTGGAAAGAAAATATAATTGTTTGCGAGTTAATTTTTATGATTCATTTGATGGGCCTTATTTTTTTCTAGAGATTTTTAATAAAGATTTAATATCTTTTAAAAAAGAATTAATTATTCTTGAAAATGAACATCCAATAGGAAGGTTTATTGATTTGGATGTTTTTCAAAATAGTATTGTTAGTATTAGTAGACAAGATTTGGGATTTGAAGCAAGACAATGCTTCTTATGTGAGTGTGATGCTTTTTACTGTATTAGAAAACAAAAACATAAAGTTGAAGATATTATTGAACATATTCAAGATCATGTTGTTCAGTTTTTGCTAGAAGACATAAGCACTCTTGCATATGATGCTATTTCTTTAGAATTAATTTTAGAGCCAAAGTTTGGTTTAGTTTGTGAAAATACCGCTGGAAGTCACGAAGATATGGATGTTTCCTTAATGAAAAAATCAAGAAATGTGATTGTTGATTTTTTTGGTTTGTTATTTTTAGAAGGAATGGCGCTTGATTATGATGAGGCGTTTAAAAAAGGAAGAGAAATTGGCAAAATTGCAGAAGAATATATGTTTACTGTAACAAAAGGAGTCAATACTCATAAAGGATTAATCTTTTGTTTAGGGCTAGCTTGTATCGCCTGCGGAGAAGCAGTTGTTAATAATAGTAATTTCGATAAAATATTTGAAAATGTTGCTTTTATGACAAGAAATATTTTAGATGATTTTGATGGAGCAAAAGACACTCATGGTAAACGATTATTTCAAGAATACGGATTTTTAGGAATTCGCGGAGAAGTAAATAAAGGATTGCCAAGTGTTATGAGAGCCCTTAAAGTTTTGGAACAATATTCAACATATTCAGATGAAGCTTTAATGATGACTTTAATAACTCTTGTAAGAGAGTGTGATGATTCTGTTTTATTAAAAAGAGCAGGAAGTCTTGAAAAATATTCATATTTTAAAAATATGATTTCGGGAATAAATGAATATGATATTGAAAGAATAAATAAAATAACAGATGAAGCAATAAGAGAAAATATTAGTATAGGTGGTGCTGCTGATTTACTAATAGTTACAATATTTCTTCATATGATTAAAGAGAGGTATATAGATTGATTGACAAAAGACCAATTGGAGTTTTTGATTCGGGAATTGGTGGTTTAACTGTTTTAGAAGTTTTAATGGAAAAATTTCCAAGTGAGAATTTTATTTATCTTGCAGATACTTATAATTGTCCTTATGGAGAAAAGAGCAGTGCTGAAGTAGAAAAAATAACAACTGAAAATTCTCTGTTTTTAAATAATATGGGAATTAAAGCTTTAGTTATTGCTTGTAATACAGCAACAGCTAACTCTATTAATTTATATAAATATTTAGACATTCCAATAATTGGAGTTATTGAACCTACAGCAAATTATGCAAAAAAAGTAACTACTACAAATAATATTATGGTAATAGCAACTGATCTAACAATATCATTAGGAAATTATCAAAATTGTTTGAAAGATCAAATTGTTACTGCTGTTAAAGCAAGTGAATTTGTGAAGATTGTTGAAGAAGGTAAAATTGAAGAAGAAGAATCTTTTGAAATTATAAAAGACAAATTAAGCCCGCATCAAAATAAGAACATTGACACTATTATTTTAGGATGTACTCATTTCCCTTTACTAAGTAAAAATATACAAAAATTATTTCCTAGTTCTAATTTAGTATCATCAGGCCTAGCTACAGCTGATGAATTAAAGAAAAGTATTATTAATAATAGTGAAAACAATGAACAAACATTAATTTTATTTACAACGGGAAGTAAAGAAGAATTAATTAATAAAATAACATGGTTTACTAAAAAAATAGATTTTATTCACGAAGTTACTATTTAAATTTAAAAAAGCAAGAATAAGTTTCTTGCTTTTTTTATATTTTAATTATCTTTTATATTTATTGATTGCTTCTTTTAAAAGGTCATTACCAAGAGAATCATAGGTAACAGTTGCAATAAAATTTTTCACTTCTAATCTATAAATTGCTTCAGCCCCTAGTTCAGGGAAGGCAACCAAATCCATTTTCTTGACTGTTTCACTAATTAGAGCAGCAGTGCCACCAACAGCCTGTAAATAAACGCCTTTGTATAGTTTAAGATCTTTTATATGTTCTTCGCTTCTTGGACCTTTTCCAATCATTAATCTAAGTCCTTGTTTCATTAAAGGAGTAGAATATGCATCCATCCGGTAGCTTGATGTTGGTCCACAAGAACCAATTATTCTTCCTGGAGATTTTGGAGCTGGTCCAGTGTAATATATAATTGCTTTTTCAAGGTCAAATGGTAATTCTTTTTCACCATCAAGCAAGTCAACTAATTTTTTATGGGCAGCATCTCTACCAGTATAAATAATTCCTGATATTGAAACAATATCACCAGATCGTAAACTTGTAATATTTTCTTCAGTTATTGGAGTTTGTAATTTTATCATTTTATATCACCTTAGTTTTATGTCTTGCAGCATGGCATTGAATATTAATCGCTACAGGAAGTGAAGCAATATGGCAGGGGTATGTATTTATTTTTACTGCTAAAGCAGTAACTCTACCACCCATCCCCATAGGGCCTACTCCTAAGTCATTTATTTCTTTTAATATTTCTTTTTCTAATTTATTAGTTTCTGGTTCACTAGCTTCATCATCTAAATCTCTAAAAAGGGCTTCTTTAGCTAGTAATGCTGATTTCTCTAAATTTCCACCTAGACCAATACCAACAATAATGGGAGGACATGGTTTCCCGCCAGATTCAAAAACCGTTTCTAAAACTAATTTTTTGATTCCTGCAATACCATCAGCAGGGATTAACATTTTTACTAAACTACAGTTTTCAGCTCCGCCGCCTTTAGGAGCAGCGATAATTTTGATTTTATCTCCTGGGACAATCTTTGTATGAATTATAGCTGGTGTATTGTCATTAGTATTAATTCGTGTTAAAGGATGTGAAACAACACTTTTTCGCAAATAACCATTTACATAAGCATCATGGATTCCTTTATTTACGGCTTCATAAATGTCACCTTTAAAATATACTTCAGAACCGATTTCTAAAAATATTACAGAAACTCCCGTATCTTGACACATTGGGATTTTTAGTTTTCTTGCAAGCAAATCATTTTCAACAATTTGGTTTAAAATATTTTTTCCAATTGGGCTTTCTTCTAAAGTAATCGAATCTTTTATTTTCTGTAATTCTTTCTCACCTATATTTACACAAGCATCAAAGATTAATTCAGATACAGCTTTAGTCACTTCATTTAAATTAATTTCTCTCAAGTTAATAATCTCCTTTTATTATTCATCTATTCTTAATAATTGAATTATACACTCAAGTGGAATTTATTTCAACCTTCTTTATTTAAGCTGTGCTTGTTTTGATTTCAACATGTAAAATTACATGTGGAGATATAGAAAATTGATTCTAGAAGTGATTAAGCGTATAAATGATTAAATAGTATTCATCTTTAACATCTTGAAGATTATAATTAAATATGATAGAATTATTATGGATTAAGGGGTATATTATGATAAAAAGACCAATAGGAATTTTGGATATGGGGATTGAAGGCTTTGTTGTTTTACAATCTTTAAGGAGAGAATTTATTTATGAAGATTTTTTATATGTAAATGATTTAGATAATTCACCTTATGAAGGAAAAGATGAAAAACATATTATCTCTTTAGTTAAAGAAAAAGTTGATTTTTTGTTATCAAAAGATATTAAAGCTCTAATTGTAGTCAGTGATTGTATTATCGAATACTGTGAAGATTATTTAAACTCATTAGACATTATAGTTATTAATCCAGTCAAAGAAATAATTAAAGATGTTTCCACAAATTATGAACAGAAAAATATGGCTTTAATAGCGCGCAAAACTATTTTGGAAGCTAAGATGTATCAAAAACATTTTATCTATAACCATTTATATAATTTAGTTGGAGATTCTCTAAATGACCTTTTGGATAATGGAGACATTAAAACAGCACAATCATTTGAAGCAATGAAACAAGTTTTAAAGCCAGTTTTAAAAAGAGATTTGGATATTATAATCATTAGTTCACCATATTATCAATTATTAAAAACAGAAATTTTCGAATATTTAAGAAATATTAAAATATTAAATATCGATGATTTAATAATAAGATCAATGTTTCAAAAAAAAATAGATTTTGAGAATAAAAAAAAGGGAAAAGCAATTGTTTATTCTTGTCTTGAGGAAAAGATATTTAGATATATAAATAGATGGGTAATTAGTGAATATAAATATCATCAATTAACATAAGAAGGATTTTCCTTCTTATTGTTTTTTTAGTAGTTATAATTGATATTTTTTGTTATAATATAAAAAAACTATTAGGAGACGTAAATATGCAGCGAGTTGATAAAAAACAAAGAAATAAAGAGATTATATTACATAGTCCTAATTTGTATAAAAGTATAATTCTATTGGCTTTGCCAATATTTTTAAGTAATTTATTAAAATCATTACATAGTTTTATTGATATGTTTTTTGTTTCAAATTTATTGGATGTGGAAACTAAAGGTTTTGGGATTAATGCCATCAATTTAAGTAATTCCCCAATCAATATCTCTATTAGTATTGCGGCCGGTTTAATGGTTGCTGGTAGCGCGTTAATTGCTCAATACTTAGGAGCGAAAATGCGCGATGATGCTAAAAAAACAGCAGGGATGCTTTTAATTTTAAGTTTAATATTTGGAGTTATTTTAAATGCTGCATTATTTTTCTTAGCGCCGGTTATTGTAAAGTGGTTTGATTTTGATTCGACTTCATTAACTGGAACTTATATGATTCAATATTTACAAATAAGGTCTTTTGAAATGATTCCTCTCTTTTTGTTCTTTGCATTTCAAGCAAGTAGACAATCTAGTGGGGATACGATAACTCCTGTTATTTTTAATATTGTTTCTTTTTTTGTAAATGTTATATTTACATATACATTTATGAAATTTTTAAATATGGGAGTTGCTGGTAGTGCTTATGCGACTTTAATTGCCCAATCATTTATTGTTCCATTCTTTTTAATAATGATGTTTAAAGATAAAAAAGCAGAAGTTTATCTTGATTTTAGTGATCTTAATTTTGATGTTAGAAGAATAACGAGGATATTTAGTATGGCTTGGCCAATTGCTATTAGTCAATCATTTACTTCTTTTGGTTTCATGATTTTAAATAAGTTGATTGTTGGGTTTGGAGAACAAACAGTATCTGCATTTTCAATCGGTAATAACATTAATATGTTAATATTAATGCCTGTAATGGGAATTGGCGGAGTTCTAGCCACATTTGTGGGCCAAAACATTGGTGCTGGAAATGAAAAAAGGGCTAGGGATAGTGTTAAAAAATCGGCAATTTTATCAATAAGTATTATGCTTATTGGCATGGCAATTATCATTCCTTTAAGGAAATTTTTAGGAGGAATATTCTTAAGTGATTTACCAGAGGCTTTAGAGTTAAGTAGCCAATATATGATGTTTCTGTTTTTAGGATTACCTTTAATGGCAATATATCAAATATTTATGGGCGCTTATCAAGGAAGTGGAGAAACTAAGTTTAGTTTAATTCTGTCTATTATTAGGCTCTGGCTACTAAGAATTCCATTATTATTACTTTATGATCGAATACTTGGGCTACATTATCCAGATGTAATATGGTATGCAATGACAATTAGTAATTTTGCTTCGATTATTATTGGACTTATTTTATATAGTTTTTGTAAATTCAAACCTAAAATTATTATTAATGCTAAAATGGAGGAAATAAATGTTTAATTTATCTATTCTTAAAAAAGATTACGATGTTGGCGTTATAAAATATGATACTTATTTAAAAGAAACAGGATTTAAAAAATCAAAAAAATATTCTGATATAAAAAGTATTATTGTTTTTATTTTTCCTATTTCGAATATAAAAATAAGAGGAGAATATTTACCAGCAAGATTTGCTTATGGAATAGATTATCATTTAGAAGTTATTAAACAAATAGAAGTTGCAGTTAAAAAACTAGGATTAAATAATTATAAAATCTTTTCAGATATCAGTTTCTTACAAGAAAAAGTTTGTGGACATTTAGCAGGTCTTGGAACAATAGGAAAAAACATGTTATTAATAAATCCTAAATATGGAACACAGTTTGTAATTGGAGAAGTAGTTACTAATGATGAGTTTACTAACTATGATCAAGTTATTGAGTTTGATCCATGTCTTAATTGTGATCTTTGTATAAAATCATGTCCGAATCAAGCACTAGATAATGGCTTGATAAAAAATAGATGTTTATCATATTTAAATCAAGTAGATTCTATCAACTTTCCTTTATATGATAAAATGAAAAATATTTATGGCTGTGATATTTGTCAAGACGTTTGTCCGCACAATCGTAATTTAAAATATGAATACAATTGCTTATTTGATATTAATAAAAAGTCTAAGATTGATCTAGATGAATTATTGCTTTTAACAGAAGAAGAATATAAAATAAAATATTTTGATAAAGCTTTTAATTGGATTTCAAAATTACAAATGATTAGAAATATAATAGTTTTAAAAATTAAATATAATGAAATAACTTTAGAAAAGTTAGATCTAATAATTAATGAATATAAAGATGTTGAATGGTTTTATAACCATCTTCAATATTTAAGAAAGAAAGTGAACAAATGAATCACATAGTACTATATGAACCAGAAATACCTCAAAATACTGGAAATATAATGAGAACAGCTCTGGCGACAAATTTTAAAGTTCATTTAATTGAACCTCTAGGATTTAAACTTGATAATAGATCAGTCAAAAGAAGTGGAGCTAATCATATTAAATATGTTGATTATCTAGTTTATAAAAATTGGGATGAGTTTATTTTAAAAAATAAAGGAGAATTTTTCTTTTTTACAAGATATGCTCACAAAGGATTTTATGATATTAAAGTTGAACAAAAAAATGTTGATTATTATTTTGTTTTTGGCAAAGAATCAACAGGAATAAATCATGATATTTTGAGAGATAATTTTTCATCATGTATCAGACTTCCGATGAATCCTTTAGTTAGGTCACTTAATTTAAGTAATACTGTAGCCATTATTTGCTACGAAGTTTTACGTCAACAAGGTTTTAATGGGTTATCTATTTATGAACCTGAAAGTTTTAAAGGTAAAGATTTTTTGTTTACTGAAAAGAAATAAAGAAAACTTTTACATCTTTACAATAGCTATTTAATTGTATATACTTGTAATTGTAATAAAATATTGTATCTGGTGCTTATTATAAGCATAACAAGGAATTAGGATCACCTAAGCTGTCCCAGCAGCCGTAGAAGCGGATGAAATCAACAAGCCACTGAAATTTATTTCGGGAAGGGTTGAAAGTAAAGTGAAGCTTTAGCCGGAAGACTTACCAGATATTTAAAATTTCTTCTGGTGCAAAGATAGGATTCTTCATTATATCCTACTTTTTTGCATATTTTTAGAAAATGAAAGGATGGAAAAGATGAAGAAAAGATTTTTATTTGTGTCGTTTTTATTTACTTTAGCATTAATGCTTGTAGGTTGTGGAAAAACTGTTCCGACAATTGCTATTAATGAAGTAACATCAACAAAAAACTCTATTAGTTTTGTTGTTAATGTGGAGGATTCTGATAAAGTTGGTGAAATTAAAGGTATAGAATTATATCTTGAAAAGGAAAAAGTATCAGAATTAAATGATTTTAGTGAATTGATATTTAATAATTTGCTTTCTAATACAGAATATAAGATTAAAGCTATTTATGAATATGATTTAGGAAAAAAGATAGAAAATGTAATTGCTGAAAAAAAGATTAAAACTTTAGGGAAATCAATCCCAACATTTAAATTTGCTGATGTAATTGCAACTGATAATGTAATTAGTTTTGATTTAGATATAGTAGATGAAGATAATGTAAGCAAAGTAAAAAATGTTGAATTATATTCAGGAGAAGAATTAATTTCAACAATTAAAAATTTAAATATTAAAGAATTTACTGATTTAGATTATACAAAAGATTATGTTTTAAAACTTAATTATTCTTATGATTTAAATGATGGAATGGGAGATGTAGAAAATATTGTTGCTAGTAGCAATATTGTTATGCAAAATCCAACTTTTACCGTTGAAGTTATTAATATAGATGGAACATCTTTATTTACTGGAATAATTGTAAAAGATAAAGAATTTAATTTAGTTGATACATTAATTAATCATCCAGAAATTAAATTAAATGGATCTGATAGTGATTATGGATTCTTTATGACTGGGGTTTGCGGAATTGAAGCTAATGGAGATTTATTTCAATTTTGGAGTTTAAAAGTTAATGGAGTTGACTCAATGGTAGGAATTAGCGAAGTAGAAGTTAAAAAGGCAGATACTATTTCTTTTGTCTTAACTACTTGGCAATAAACAAAATGTAAACTAAGCATTTGCAAGCAAATTATTGTTTGTAAATGCTTTTTGTGTTAAATAAGTTAATTTTATGATATAATAAAAAAAAGTTTGGAGGGAATAATGAGACAATATTTAGATTTTTTAGAACATATAATTGAAAATGGCAAGAAAAAAAATGATAGAACAAACACGGGTACTGTTTCAACATTTGGTTATCAAATGAGATTTGATTTACAAGATGGTTTTCCTCTTTTAACTACGAAAAAAGTTCATTTAAAAGCTATTATCCATGAATTATTATGGTTTATTAGTGGAAGCACAAATATAAAATATTTAGTTGATAATGGTGTAAAGATTTGGAATGAGTGGCCATATCAAAAATATAAAAATAGTTTAGATTATAATAATGAAACTTTAGATGAATTTGTTAATAAGATTAAAGAAGAAGATAATTTTTCTGAAAAATGGGGAGATTTAGGACCAGTATACGGTCATGAATGGCGACATTTTGATGGGGATGGTTGCTATGTTGATCAATTACAAAGAGTAATTGGTGATTTAAAAACAAATCCAGATTCGAGAAGATTAATTGTTAATGCTTGGCAAGCTGCATATATTGATAAGATGGCTTTACCACCATGTCATTTGTTATTTCAATTTTATGTAAATGATAATAAATTATCATGTCAATTATATCAAAGATCTGCTGATGCTTTTTTGGGAGTTCCTTTTAATATTGCTTCATATGCATTATTAACAATGATGGTTGCTAAAATAACTAATTTAGAATTAGGAGAATTTATACATACTATTGGAGATGCTCACATATATTCTAATCATTTTGAACAAGTGAAATTACAATTATCAAGAGTGCCAAGAGTTTTACCTAAAATGATTATTCATGGAAATCAAAAAACTATTGATGATTTTGAATATGATGATTTTGAGCTTGAAGGTTATAAACCATTTCCAAGGATAAAAGGCGAGGTGGCAGTATGATATCATTAATTGTAGCGATGACGAAAGAAAGAGTTATTGGTATTAATAATGAAATGCCGTGGTATTATTCAGAGGATTTAAAATATTTTAAAAAAATCACTGATGGTAAAACTGTATTAATGGGCAGGAAAACTTTTCAATCAATTATATCTAGAAATGGAAAAGCTCTTCCTAATAGAGAAAATATTGTTTTAACAAGGGATAAAAACTTTACTTATGAAGGAGTAGAGGTAATTCACGATTTGGAAAAATATTTATTAGTTAATAAAGATAAGGATATTATTATAATTGGCGGAAAAGAAATATACGATTTAGCACTACCTTATTGTGAAAGATTATACATAACTTTTATTAATAAAAGTTATGATGGAGACATTTATTTTCCTAATGTTAATTTGGGGGAGTATAATTTAGTAAG